>VSNE01000212.1 GCA_009774155.1 Lachnospiraceae bacterium | reverse complement strand
TAATTAGAGATTATGTTGATAAGTCGTTAAAACTGAATGATGGGCTAGAATATGAAATTTTAAACTTTTTGGGGAATAATAGGGAAGATGATTCTAAAGCAAGTATGATAGCAGGAGAATTAGATTGTACATATCAGTTGATTGCTAAGAGAGCACAAAAATTAATTGATAGGGAGTTGGTTTATGTAAGCAGAAATGATGGGCAACGGCGATATTACAAAATATCTCAGTATGGATTAAAAGAACTTGAAAAAAGAAAATGAGTTTTAAATAAAATTATGTTTTTTGGAAATGCAATAAGAATAGGACTTTTTGGGCGAAACAAAAAAGATTAAGGATAGTAGAGAATGTACTGAATTAAGCTGTATCTATTATTAAGGCTCTTTGGTGCCAAAACGGTGCCAAGAAATCCTGTTCCATTAGCTGGGGATATGCTGTATAATAGAGTCTGTTATAAAAGGGGATTGATCAGGGAGGCGGAAAAATGAACTGCAAAATAAGAAGATGGGCTCTGGCGGATGCGGCGGATTTGGCGGCGGCTCTTTCCAATAGAAAAGTACAGGATAATCTTAGAGACGGACTGCCGTACCCTTATACGGAACAGGACGGAGCGGATTTTATTTCCGCTATGCTGTCTGCGGATGAAAATGAAACCTTTGCTTTTGCCATAACTGCAGATGGACGGGTGGTGGGAAGTATCGGTGTTTTCCGCCAGGGGAATATTCACAGGCAGACAGCCGAACTGGGATATTATATTGCTGAAGGATACTGGGGAAAAGGGATTATGACGGAGGCTGTAAAACAGGTCTGTGGATATGTTTTTGAGAAAAGCGATATTATCCGTATTTACGCAGAGCCATTTGCGTATAATACGGCATCCTGCCGCGTGCTGGAAAAAGCGGGATTTCAATACGAGGGAACATTAAGAAATAATGCTGTAAAAAATGGGAAAGTGATCGACATGAAAATGTATTCCCTGCTGAAAGAGGAAGGGGGACTTTTTTATGGAATTTCATAGAACAGATGGCAAGGATAAAGATTTTATAGAGAACTGCAGGCTTCTTGATATGGATTTAGACAGACGTGTCGGGAAAAAGATAGAAAGAGACAAATACAAAAAATATAACCAATTGGATGAAATTCAGGAAGCGATCGTTGTGTATGAAGAGAACCGGGTAATTGGCGGCGGGGCTATCAGAAGATATGATGATGAAACGATAGAATTGAAGCGGGTGTTCGTACATACGGAATATCAGGGACAGGGCATAGGGAGCAGGCTTGTTTCTCTGTTAATGGAATGGGCTGTGGAGCTGAGATATAAGAAAATGGTTCTGGAAACCGGGGAGTTATTGGCCGAATCCTGCGCTGTATATAAAAAGCTGGGTTTTCAAGTGATCCCTAATTATGGCCCGTATGAGGATATGCCGGAATCATTGTGTATGGCAAAGGATTTGAAAAGCAGATAGCTATCTGTTTTCAGAGATTGGATGTTATGTAAAAAATCTGCTGGTGTACAGGGCAGACTGTGTCAGGAGCACGAAAGAAGAGGCGGCAGATGCAGGATAAAGATTTTGATATGAAGTTGAAGCAGGCGGAATGTCCGGTGAAGGTGGCGGAGATTGTGGAAAAGACAATAAGGGCCGTCTATCCCCATTATTATCCTTCCGGGGCAGTACAGTTTTTTCTGGACCTGCATAATGAACAGAGGATAAGGGAAGCGTTTATCAGGGAGGATATTTATTTTGCGGTGACGCAGGGGAAAATTGTGGGAACCGGGAGCATCCGGGGGAATGAGATCTGCAGGCTGTTTATTTTACCGGAATACCAGGCAAAAGGTTATGGAAGCAGAATGATGGACTTATTGGAGGATATGGTTTTCAGGAAATATCATGCAGTACATATTGATGCGTCTTTTCCGGCGGAAGGTATGTATTTGAAGCGGGGGTATCGGATAAAAACCTATGAAAGAATTGAGACAGAGGGCGGGGATTATCTCTGTTACCATACGATGGAAAAAGTGACAGGTGGAAAGGGATAAAGATTTTCAGGAAGGAACAGATGGATAAATGGTTTACTGTTGACAGGATAGCTGAGGATACTTATATCATCAGCGGATACCGGCATTGGGAGGAAATACATTATTATCTGTTGAATGGTTCCGGGCAGAGCCTGCTTTCTGTGTGACTTTTGAGGCTGATATTACAAACTTCCGGCGGAAGGTGAAGGCGCAGAATCTCTCCTTTACGCTTGCGTTTGTGTATGCGGTATGTGTGCCGCTTCGGGGCAGTATTCAGAATATGTGGAGACGGCGGGAAAGACTGCCAGGGAGCAGAAGAAATATTTTAGGAGCGAAAGTTGGATTATATTGTAAGTCTATAAAAAGGGCTGAAAATGCCGGGAGGTATTTTTCGGTTCTTTTTTTGTGGAATGCTTTCTTCCATTTGGAAAGGAAAGTGTTTGCGGAAGTGATTGACATGGCGGCAGATTCTTTGTATAATAGTTATTGACTTAGAGTTAATAACTATAAAAGGAGGAAGATGAAAATTGGCAAGGCCAGTGAAAAAGCAGCCGGAACAGTGGAAGAAAGAGATTCTGGATGCGGCAAAGGAATTGTTTTTGTCGAAAGGTTATGAGGAAACTGCCATTACGGATATTATGGAGCGGGCAGGAGGCGCAAAGGGGATGTTTTATCGTTTTTTCCGGAGTAAGGAAGAGGTCATGCATGCGCTAGGGGATCGGATGTTTTTGGAGAATAATCCTTTTGAGACAGTCCGGGGACGTTCGGATCTGAACGGACTGCAGAAGATCCGGGAAGTGCTTGCTTTTGACAGGGCTGATGAAGAGCGGGAAGAAATAAGTATGCAGGCAATTCCCATTCTGAAAGACCCGCGCATTCTGGCGGCGGCGGTGGAGGCGAACCGGCGTGTGCTGACTCCTTTATGGTTTGACCTGATTGAGGAAGGACGGCGTGACGGTTCGATCCGGACGGAATATGCAAAGGAGCTTTCCGAGCTGCTGCCGCTTGTCAATTTCTGGCTGCTGCCGTCCGTGTTTCCGGCAGATGCGGAGGAAATCAGGCATAAGTGCAGGTTTGTCGCGGAGGTTCTTTCGGCAATGGGGCTTCCAATCATAGAGGATGAGATGGTTGGGCGGACAGAGAGGGTACTGGGAGGCTATAGAGAAGAAAGAAAGGAGTAGCGGATGGGGCAGAAACTGTTTACGAAAAATTTTACGCTCCTTGTGCTGGGGCAGGCAAGTTCTTTGTTTGGAAATTATATTCTGCGTCTGGCGCTGTCTGTGTATGTTTTGGAAGTGACGGGTTCGGCGGCTGTGTTTGCAGGTATTTTATCTATAGCGACAATCCCGACAATCCTTTTATCGCCCCTTGGAGGAATCCTGGCTGACAGGGCGGATCGGAGGAATATCATGGTGGCGCTGGATACGCTGACGGGAGTGTCTGTCCTATGCGCGGCAGTCTTTTTGTCCGGGAAGAATGCCGTTGCGGTGATTGGCGTGCTGCTGGTGGTACTCTCTGTTCTTGGGGCATTTGAGACGCCTACGGTGCAGGCTTGTATCCCACAGATGCTGTCAGGCGATAACGTGATTAAGGGAAATGCGGCGGTAAACCAGGTGGCATCCATTTCTTATCTGATCGCGCCTTTGCTGGGTGGTATCTTATATTCTGCAGTTGGTTTGAAGCCTGTGATGTATGCAAGTGTTGTATGCTTTTTTATCACGGCATTATTTGAATGCTTTATAAAATTGGGCTGTCAGGCCAGGGAGTTTAAGGGAAATATTTTGTCCATGGTAAAAAATGATGTTTCCGCCGGTATCCGTTTTATCACGAAGGAGCGGCCGGATATCATGAAGATGCTGCTTCTGGCGGCATTCTCACGCTTTTTTGTCATGGGGGTTACGCTGGTAGGGCTGCCATTTCTTGTGCGGACTGTGCTTGGCCTGGACGCAAAATTTTATGGCGGGGCGGAGAGTGCGCTGGCGGTTGCCACTATCCTGGGAAGTATTGCTGCAGGGCTTCTCACGGAGAAATTAAGATCCGGCAGATTATCGTATGTGCTTGCGGCAATCGGTATCTGTATCATTCCGGCAGGGGCTGTATTTCTTTTGCCTTCCGGCGCATTTATCAGATATGCCGTGATCATTGCTGCCTTCTGTGGTATGCAGGCTGCAATCAGTATCTTTTCTATTTTTGCGGTGTCCATGATCCAGCAGAATACACCGGATGCTCTGATTGGGAAGATTATGGCTTATACATCCGCTGTTACGATGTGCGCCCAGCCGGTTGGACAGATGGCATATGGATTTTTGTTTGACAGGTTCCAGGGGACAGTGTATCTTGTATTGATTCCTTCGGGTATTATGGTATGTATGATCGGGCTGCTTGCCACGGGCTTTTTCAGGAAACTGGAAGAAAAGCAAGGCAGCGTAATTTCCCAGAGCGCGGAAAATATTTCATAATTTTATAACAGTTTAAAACGATTTCTTTCAAATTCCAGCAGCCCTTCCTTACGCATTTTGCTGAGTTCATTTGACATTGCGCTTCGATCCACAAAAAGAAAGTCGGCAAGCTGCTGGCGGTTAAATGGAATTGTAAAACTTGAGCTGTTTTGCCGCGTGGCTTCTTCAGATAAATAAGAAATAAGTTTTTCACGTATAGAGCGCTTGGACATATGACTGAGTTTTCGTACAATTTTTCTGTTTTTTTCGGATATTGAAAAAAATAAATTCTGCACAACCATGGTATGAAAACGGCAGGCAGAGGAGCAGGTTGTCATGATCCGCTTTGCGTTGAGGAAGATAACCGCACTGTCCTCTGCCGCGGCCACATCATTTAGAAGCGGTCCGCTTTCCGGTGCGATGTATGCCTCTCCAAACATTTCTCCCATACTAATCTGCTCCAATATACTCCGGTTTCCCCAGTAATCATCCTTTTGAATAAGGAGACGGCCGTTAACCAGAATCATAATGTCGCTTAAATGTTCACCCTCCCTTAAAACATATTCACCTTTTTTGTAGTGATGCAGCTGCGCATCCAGACAGAGGAGCATGGAAGCAATCTCATCGTTACCAACCCCGGCAAATATTTGTGTTCTTTTGAGGACAGGGATATATTCTTTCATAAAAATCTCCTTTATGTTGTAAAAACAACAGAAATGTTTTGATTATTAT
>VSNE01000211.1 GCA_009774155.1 Lachnospiraceae bacterium | reverse complement strand
CTTCGGGGCAGGGTGAGATTCCCTACCGGCGGTGTACCTTCCGTATAAAAGGACTCAGTGAATTTCTGAGCAGTGGAAGACAAGTCCGCGACCCGCTTCGGCGGCTGAACCGGTGTGATTCCGGTACCGACAGTATAGTCTGGATGAGAGAAGAAGCGTTGCATAACCAATGCGTACATTATGCCCCGGATCTTGCAGATCCGGGGATTTTTTATGCACAGGGGCGCATAAGGAAATCAGCTGCTGCCGCAGCCTGCGCCCCGCGCGGCGAACAGGGAAGAAGTATTCCCCATTCAATTCAGTGGAATCTCTTGAGTGTTGAAAGGAGAACAACTATGAAAACTACAACAGCAGCCAGAAACACAGCGATGAGCAGCGGGCTTAGAACAAGGGTCTCTGTCGGTATGTTATCCGCCATATCCGTAATCCTGATGCTCTTTGAATTTCCGCTTCCCTTTATAGCGCCCAGCTTTTATGAGCTGGATTTCAGCGAGGTCCCGATCCTGGTCGGAGCATTTGCGCTCGGACCTGTGGCGGGCGTCATGGCTGAGCTTATTAAGATCCTTCTGAATCTGGTTATTAACGGAACGGACACGGCGTTTGTAGGGGAGTTTGCGAATTTCATTTTCGGCTGCGCATTTGTTGTACCGGCCGCACTGATTTATAAAGCAAAGAAAAGCCGCAGGAACGCTGTCCTCGGGCTTGCCGCCGGTACGATTGCCATGACCATTGCGGGACTGTTTATCAATGCGCTGGTTCTGCTTCCGGCATACTCCAAGGCATTCGGCATGCCTATAGAGGTGTTTATCGAGATGGGGACAGCCATCAATCCGGGTATCAACGGAGTCTGGACCTTTGTACTTTTGGCGGTTGCACCCTTTAATATCGTGAAGGGATTCCTGGTATCTGTCATCACAATCCTGCTTTATAAGCATATCAGTCCGATTCTGAAAGGAACCCGCTAGAGTCAGGATTGTCTTTAAAAAAGAAATGTGCTACAATCACCATGGATATATGATTGTAGCATTTTTTGTTTTGGGAGAGTTATATGATAGAAACATTTTGTGCCGAGGAAACATTTGCCGCCGGAAAAAGGATAGGAGAGACAGCAAAACCGGGAATGGTTCTGTCGCTGGTGGGAGAGCTTGGGGCGGGGAAAACAGTTTTTACCCAGGGTTTGGCAAAAGGGCTTGGGATTGAAACTCCTGTCAACAGTCCTACATTTACGATCCTAAAGGTGTATGGGGAGGGCCGTCTGCCGCTTTACCATTTTGACGTATATCGGATTGGGGATATCGAAGAGATGGATGAGATTGGCTATGAGGACTATTTTTATGGAGATGGGGTATGCCTGATCGAGTGGGCAAATCTGATAGAGGAGATTTTGCCGGAAGACATCTGCCGTGTGACCATTGAAAAGGCTCCGGAAAAGGGTTTTGACTACCGGAGGATCACGGTAAAAGGCATAGAAGGATTGGAGACGCGACAGATATGAAAATATTAGCTTTGGACAGCTCCGGACTGGTTGCCTCTGTAGCTGTTGTGGAGGAGGACGGACTGGACAGCAGTCTGCTGGCGGAATATACAGTAAACTATAAGAAAACTCATTCTCAGACGCTGCTTCCCATGCTGGATGAGATTGCAAAAATGATTGAACTGGATCTGAGTACCATTGATGCTGTCGCGGTGGCAGCGGGGCCGGGGTCGTTTACCGGACTGAGGATCGGTTCCGCTACGGCAAAGGGGCTGGGCCTGGCTTTGGGCAAGCCGCTGATAGCGGTTCCTACGGTGGACGGGCTTGCATATAATCTGTATGGAACCGATGGGGTCATCTGCCCGCTGATGGATGCCAGGAGAAATCAAGTCTATACAGGCATCTATGAATTTCGGGATAACCATCTGACAGCAATAGAGCCACAGATGGCGGTGAGTATTCGGGAAATTGCTGAAAAGCTGTGCCGTATGAAAAGAAATGTGATTTTTCTTGGAGACGGTGTCCCTGTATACAGACATAAACTGACCGAGATACTGATGGCGGAGCTTAGAGCCGGCGGCAAAAGCTTTTCCTTTGCTCCGGCGCATCTGAATAAGCAGAGGGCAGGAGCAATAGGAGCGCTGGCGATTCAGTATTTTAAAGAAGGAAGATTCCAGACTGCGGCAGAACACCAGCCGGACTATCTGCGGCTGTCGCAGGCAGAGCGGGAGCGTGCAGAACAGAAAAGAACGGAAAAACAGCCGTCCGCATCGGAGGAAATATATGATCCGCAGGATGTGTGAAAATGATATTCCCCAAATTGCAGAACTGGAGAGAAAATATTTTTCGGTTCCCTGGTCAGCAAAGAGCTTAAAGCAGAGCCTGAAACGTCCGGAGTATTTGTTTCTTGTTGTGGAAAAAGAGGGGGAGGCGGTTGGCTATGGAGGATTTTTCCGGGTGTTGGAGGAAGGCAATATTACCAATATTGTTATAGATGAAAGATACCGCGGGAAGGGTCTTGGAAAAGCGCTGGTAAGAGCGCTCCTGGAGGAAGGGAGGCATCTTGGCATCCTTGCGTTTACTCTGGAGGTACGGGCCGGCAATGAGGCGGCTGTCTGTGTATATAAGCAGCTTGGCTTTGTACAGGAAGGCATACGGAAGCGTTTTTATGAGAAACCTGTGGAGGATGCCCTGATTATGTGGAAGAGATTTTCCGCAGTCTGAGGCCGTCGATACATGACCGGATATCGACCAGCAATATCCTATTTCATTATGTGTGAAACCATGGCACAATGGAGGCACAAAAGGAGGATAAAAGTATGCGTCAGTATCTGAATCGTGATAAAAGAACATTAGAAAAAATCGTCTGCAATCAGTGCGGACGGGAATTAAAACTGGAAAATGGAATCGTGCAGGAAGGTGTATTCCAGGGGGAAGCCCAATGGAACTATTTTTCCGGGAAGGATGGTGAAAAGCATTCCTTTGATTTGTGTGAGGCATGCTATGAGCGTCTGACCGGAGGGTTCTGTATTCCTGTCATGGTGGAGGAAGAGACAGAGCTTCTGTAGGAGAGACTATGCTGGATATTTGTTTGCTTGGAAGCGGCGGGATGATGCCGCTTCCTTATCGCTTTTTGACTTCGCTGATGGTGCGTTACAATGGAAGCAGTCTGCTGATTGACTGCGGGGAGGGAACACAAATTACCATCAAGGAAAAGGGCTGGAGCTTTAAGCCCATTGATGTTATCTGTTTTACTCATTATCATGGAGACCATATCAGCGGTCTGCCGGGACTGCTTCTGACGATGGGAAATGCGGAGCGTACAGAGCCGCTGACTATGATTGGGCCAAAGGGTCTGGAGCGGGTGGTCAGCGCGCTGAGAGTGATTGCCCCTGAACTGCCGTTTCCGATTATATTCAGGGAAATCAACGGGCCGGAGGAAGAGTTTGCTCTGAACGGTTACCGTCTGAAGGCATTTCGGGTGAATCATAATGTGCTTTGCTATGGTTATACACTGGAGCTGGATCGCGCGGGGAAATTCCGGCTGGAAAGGGCATTGGAGCTGAATATACCTAAGCTGTACTGGAACCGCCTTCAGAAAGGCGAGACGGTTGCGGGAGAAAATATGCTCTATACTCCGGATATGGTGCTTGGCGAACAGAGGAAGGGAATTAAGCTGACCTACTGTACGGATACAAGGCCGACACAGTCAATTGTAGATCATGCGATGTATTCGGATTTGTTTATCTGCGAGGGAATGTACGGCGAGAAGGATAAAGAAGCAAAGGCAAAGGAATATAAACATATGACTTTTTATGAGGCTGCGAGGCTGGCAAAGGCGGCCCGGGTAAAGGAACTGTGGCTGACTCATTACAGTCCGTCGCTTATTCATCCCGAGGAATATATGGACGGGGTAAGGAAAATCTTTCCTTCGGCAAAGGCGGGCAGGGATCGCAAATCTGTGGAACTGGATTTTGAAAAGGAAGAATAGTGTGAAAGAGAAGAAAGATATTTTAATTCTGGCAATTGAAAGCTCATGCGACGAGACTGCGGCAGCAGTTGTAAGGAACGGACGGGAAGTGCTGTCCAATGTTATTTTCTCACAGATTGCCCTGCATACTCTGTACGGCGGAGTAGTGCCGGAAATTGCATCAAGAAAGCATATTGAAAAGATAAACTATGTAATTCAGGAAGCTCTGGATCGCGCCAATGTTGGATTAAAGGATCTGGATGCAGTCGGAGTCACCTATGGGCCGGGTCTGGTGGGAGCTCTTCTGGTAGGCGTTGCGGAGGCAAAGGCAATCAGCTATGCAGCTAATCTGCCGCTGGTGGGAGTGCATCATATTGAGGGACATATTTCCGCCAATTATATTGAAAATAAAGATTTGGAGCCGCCCTTTATCTGTCTGGTGGTATCCGGAGGACATACCCATCTGGTAGTAGTCCGTGACTATGGAAAATATGAGGTGATTGGCAGAACGAGAGATGATGCAGCCGGGGAGGCATTTGATAAGGTGGCCAGGGCAATCGGGCTTGGCTATCCGGGAGGGCCGAAGATTGACAAGCTTTCAAAAGAAGGAAATCCGGATGCGATTCATTTTCCGCGTGCAAAGGTGGAGGATGCGCCCTATGATTTCAGCTTCAGCGGTGTGAAGTCCGCAGTTCTGAATCATATCAACGGCTGCAGAATGAAGGGGGAGACGCTCAGAGAAGCGGATATTGCAGCCTCCTTCCAGAAAGCGGTCTGTGATGTGCTGGTATCCCATGCCCTTCAGGCGGTCAAAGATTATGGGATACCGAAGCTGGCTCTGGCGGGAGGAGTGGCATCCAACTCGGCCTTAAGACAGGCAATGAAGGATGCGTGCGAGAGAGAAAGGATTCCGCTTTGCTATCCGTCTCCGGCTTTGTGCACAGATAACGCGGCGATGATCGGGGCAGCGGCATACTATGAATATATGAATGGAACCAGACACGGACTGGATTTGAATGCAGTTCCGAATCTGCAGTTGGGTGAACGGTAGGAGAGGGATATGGAAAAGGCGCGCTGTGTAGCAGTTGTATTGGCCGGAGGACGCGGAAAGCGGATGGGAAAAACTCTGGCAAAGCAATATCTTCTGATTAGGGAAAAACCGGTGCTGTACTATTCACTGGATATATTTGAAAAATCAGATTTAATAGATGAAGTGATTCTTGTGGTGGGGAAAGGACAGATTCCTT
>VSNE01000210.1 GCA_009774155.1 Lachnospiraceae bacterium | reverse complement strand
GTCCAGGATAAAGAATTATTTCAAACGTATTATTTTTACCCTTCAACAAATATTTCTTTCTATTTCCTTCAACTGTACATGCATTGCAATCCCTACACTCATTTTGTTTGCTATGCAAACAATATTTCAAATGCATTAATTCTGGATGACCATACACAATTTGTTCCAAAGGAAGGACAGACTTTTGCACAACGCACATAGCATCTTTAAATGACATTTCCAAAGATAATGTCGCGTTAATTATCCCCATAGCCTCCAGTGTTTCGGTTACTAAAGAATTCATAACGTGAAGATGGTTGCCAGAGATAAATTCAATATCCTTATCTTTATACCATTCTACCAGAACAAAATCACTTAAATTTGACAGCACAATACCTTTCAAACAATATCTCTTTAAAATTTCATCTACCATAGTGTAATACTGCTCACAATTTCTTTCATAAATCATTGGAGGCATATACAAGAATGTATCGAATTGACGGCAAATATTGAGCAATATCTCTTGTACGCCATCTCTGATAAATTCCCTAAAGGGAATATAAATTCTTGATATTTCTTGTGTTAATTTCAAATAAGATTCCCCTTCATTTAACCGATGTAGCAGAACGGATATCTTTTTATCACTTGATATCCCACTCATTTTTATCTGTTCTCTATTTGAAACTTCTACACATACACATCTTTCACCAGATACCTCCTCTATCTTTTCACTGTGTGCAGCATTCTTAATAATCATATCTCTCGAAACCTTCTCACCAAGATTTCCTTCGGTCAAACCTCTAGGACTTATTGCTAACAGTCTTTTTTTATATCCCCTAAGGTAATCTTCTGCCATTGAACCATCTGTATATGAATCGATGCAATTTCGATATACATCCACAACCTCTGAAATATACGCTTCATTTCTCAGTCTTCCTTGAATTTTCAGACAATCAACCCCTCCTTCAATCAGCACCTTCAATTCATTCAGACCGCTTAAATCTCTCGGTCTTATTGTTGTATCACTGCCTAAAATATCATCATCTTCCATAAAAACATACTTTTCCCAACACGGCATTTTGCACATTCCTCTATTTGCAGACGAGCTATAACAAAAAGATGAAGCAAAACATTGACCAGAATATGCAATACACAACCCTCCATGTATGAACGCCTCTATTTCCACATTATTTTCACAGATATGAGTAACAGTTTGCTTTATCTGAATAATTTCTCTACTATTTAATTCCCTAGAAAGCACCGCTCTAGAAAAACCTAATATTTCCAAAATTTTTACACCATAGTGATTTGCAACTGACATTTGAGTACTTGCATGAAGTACAACTCCGGGAATTTGCTTGCGAATTGCTAAAGCCAACCCCAAGTCTTGAATCAGGATACCATCTACTCCATCACTTATAGCTTGCTTTGCTAATTCAATTGCCGCTTCTAATTCACGTTCCTTAATCAAAGTATTTAAGGTCAAGTAAACCCTGACCCCCCTCTCATGTGCATAAGTAAGTCCATCTTTAAACTCAGATACTGAAAAATTTTTACCAAACATCCGGGCATTAAACCTTGAATATCCCATGTATACACTATCTGCACCATGTTCAATTACTTTTTTCATACATTCCAAATTTTTGGCAGGCACTAATAATTCTGGTTTCTGCATCAGTTCCTCCTATTCACCCATAATTCCCTCCACTTTTCCACTGCATATAAATCATTATTCGTGTCCCAGTCAATAAAGTGAAGTTTGTCAAAAACAGCACTGGAAAATTCTAAGCTCATCCATGTACAACCACAGTCACGCAACCATTCCCCTATATCTCGGATTTGGCTGTAATATTTCGGTATTTTAGTAACTATACCTTCTACATCTTGCATAAGATTATCATGACTACGCCCTGCATATAAAACTTCTTGAACATCCCACTCATTTACAATCCCGTTCTTAGTCAATGTAATAAACGGTATGTCCAATTCCGGATATCTTTCAATTAATCGTGCAGATGCTCCCCATACAATTTCTATCTGATGAGCTCCTTTTCTTGGAAAAAATTCATCCAAACAATACAAAATCCGCCCAAAAGCCAAATTAGGAGTTAGTTCATTTCTGCAATACCATATTTCAGAAAACTGTTTCATTTCCCTTATTGCCAAATCTGCCTTACATTTTTCCCAGTCATCAAGATTAACTAATAAATAATTTGGTAAGTGATAAATTATTTTCACATAAATCAATTTTACTACATATACACCTCCTGGATTATTTACCATGTCCTCCTTTACATCGTACAAACACTTCTCAATATCATTAATTAGGTAACGATGAATAGTAGTACAGACTTCGCCTATATCCCTAATGCCAAAATAATCCATAATGTCATATTTCAACCATTTATTTGGTGTAAACTTCGTAAGTCTCTCCATTATTATTCTCCCATCTCAAAGACACTTTTCAGGTCAATAATTCAATGTAAATTTTTTACACAAAAGCCATGTTTGTGCCAAATCCATGTTTTTTTTCAAATCTTTCCTCGTAACCTCATAAGGTATCTTATCATATAATCTCTTTCCATCTTTGTACGCCTTACGCAATTTTTTTTCATCGCCTTTACTCATATATGCTAAACAAAGTCTAGATATGGTATCTGCCGTCCCTTGTATGTAATGCACTTGTCGATAAAGAAACAAAGCCTTTTCAAAATATTCGATGGCTAAATCAACTTCTCCGCTATTCCACTCAATAACTCCCATACGTTTTGTCACATGCGCAAGTCCCCGATTATCACCTATTTTTTTATATAATAATTCTGCTTCCTCATAACAAACCTGAGCTTCTTCATTTTGTCCAAACTCATTGGTTAATAATACACCTTTGTTTTTTAACGCCTCTGCCAAACACACGTCATTTCCATAATTACGTGAAAGCTTCTCTGATTCTTCAAAACATTCCAGTGCTTTTTTTCTATCCCGATAGTTCCATAAATAATTAAGCCCCATAGTATTTTTAACATATGAAATCCCGCTATTACTACCACATTGTTTAAAACAGGATAATGCTTCTTCATAAAACTTCTGGGCACGCTCTGGAGCATCTGATTCTTTTAATCTTATTATATCTGCTCTACATCTATAAATAAGTCCTTGAATCTCCTGAGAGAATTTTTCTATAGGAAGACTTTTTAAAAATGTACTTCCTCGTTCCGCAACAAGTTCATAATAAGGCTCCATTTTACTTATACATTCTTCAGCTTGCATCATCATGCCGTTCTCTATTAAAGTTTGTGTAATCTTCATAAAGTCATCAATTACCAGAAGAACCTCTTCCTTTAATGGGTTACTTTTTTGGGGATCATGTGTATTTCTCGGTGCATCGGAAGCCCAAAGTATTGCTGGCAACAAAATCCCCCACTTTTCTAAACATATAACCTGAAGTTCACGTTCAGCCAAATTTTCCCACTGTAATTTTATAGGCATAAGCATATGCAATGTTTGAATCTCCGTATTGTTAGCTAAACATCTACGCACAAGCACACGCTCTGCATCATCCCATGCAATATTAGGCACTATATCTTTTAACAGTTCCATAAAAGATATCGGGAAATCTGTTGCAAGTTTTGACATTATGCCCCATAAAAGTGTAGCACCATTCACACCAGACACTGCATCAAAAGACATCTTTAGTGCGGTTTTTAAAGACCGATGCCTCCCAACTTCAGTTTCGTTATAAGCTTTACTCCAACGATTTTGTATCCGACTTAAGTCATAATATTTTCCCTCCAATAATGACGCCGTTAAAACCATTGTTAGCGGATGATTCCCCATGCATTTAAGTAAATATTCAAATGCTTGATATTCTTTGATATTTCTTTTTTTCAGTTTTTTCCCTTGACGTAGCAAAAGCTGTTCAAACAACATTCTTCCATCTTTCTCTTGTAGTTCCGTCAATTCAAGTTGTTTCCATCCGTTTGAGGTTTTTTCCTGACTTGAAAGAAGTATCTTAATTCCATTATTCGCCAGTAAATTTATATAATCACGAATCAACTCCCATGAAGGTGTATCCACTATCGCACATTGGAAATCCTCCCAGTTATCAAAAAGAATTGCCTGATAGTTATCGGAATGCTCCGCTAGATATTCCATTAAATATTTTAAGTCAGCAGGCGAATCCATATCAATTGCATCACTAATGGATTGAGCAAAATTCTCCATTCCTCTGCATCCAGACACATCAACATAAAGCATAAAAAAATTGGTGTGAATCTCTCGTTGCTTCTTATAATAATAGGAACAAAGTGCCGTCTTACCAACACCCGCCACCCCATTTAATACTACAGGAATTTTTGATTTCATCGCTCGTTCAAGTTCTTTGTACTCATTGTCACGTCCAAGACATCCATATGGTAGATAACATAATACTGACTGACCTCGCAAATTCTCTTTACGAAAAATACTTTTAGTGCTTTGAAGATTATCTTTATAATTTTTTTCCGATGAACCCCTTCCTATTTCCGTTTTTTTTTTATAAAAAACCGTTCCAAATCCGCCCTAAAGTATTCTGCTAGATTTTTTTCCGAATCTGCAACTTTATAAATACCACGATCTTTATAACGCCTACGAAATTTTTGAATTTTTGAATAATCCCCAAAATTAAGACAACTAGGTGGAATCGGTTTCTCCATAAAATATAAAAACACCTGTTTCCCACTTTTTAACATTCTTTCTACTTCCTCTTCTACACCTGAACCATAATTTTCTGTAGGCGTTCCGAATCTTGTCCAGAAAATAACAACTGCAAAATCAGCATTATCCACAATTTGTGAATTTAATAATTCCTGCGGTTTCCCACCTGATTCTGAAAATGAATCATCCTTCCAATAGCGTGTTTGGACAACCACATTATTATTCCGACCGTAAAGCCTGTTAAAATTATCAACTTTATCTTTTATTAAACTTACACATTCTTCGACATCTCCCGGGCAAGAGATAAGCAGATCATATACTTCCATTTGTTTTCCCATGGTTTCACCTCTATTTTTTGTTTGTTCGTTAAAGATTAGTGGCAATATTATCGATTTTTTCAAAAAAGTTTTTAAAATCCTCTACCATCCTGGAAGTCTCAGGATTTTCACTAAATATTGTATGATGAGAAAAAAGGGAAATAGATGGCTTTGTATTTTGAATTGAAAACAGTCCATAATGAACAAATGAATTATTAACTATTGAAAAATAAAATGATGGAATAAAATCATATAAACC
>VSNE01000021.1 GCA_009774155.1 Lachnospiraceae bacterium | reverse complement strand
CATGTATACAAAATGGGAATGTGACTAGATGGGAAGTGATTGAATGAGCAATGTATCCATGATGGAGCTGAGCAAAGAACTGGATGAGCAGTTTGATCGGCTGGTAAGGGAATGTATGATTTCCGGAGCGATTAATCTGGATCTGTATACGGAATATGATGTGAAGCGCGGCCTTAGGGATTCTGACGGTAAAGGGGTTCTGACAGGACTGACAGAGATATCAGATGTATGCTCCTATAAGCTGGTGGACGGAAAGAAGATGCCGGCGGACGGGGAGCTGTATCTTCAGGGCTATAATGTGGAAGAACTGATCAAGGGCTTTGAGGATCGAAGATATGGATTTGAGGAGATAACTTATCTGCTTTTGTTCGGTGAGCTTCCGGGCTCCAAACAGCTCCGCAGCTTTGTACGGATTGTAAAGAGCCTGCAGGAATTGTCCGGACAGTTTGTCCGGGACGTGATTATGAAGGCAACCAGCCCGAATTTGATGAATGCTCTGCAGCGGTGCATTCTCACTCTATACTGCTATGATCTGGAACCGGATGACATTTCAGTGCCGAATGTACTTCGTCAGTCCCTGCAGTTGATTGCGAAGATGCCGCAGATTGCGGTATATTCTTATCACGCCTACCGGCATTTTCATTTTGATGAGACTCTTGTAATCCGCCTTCCGGATAAGGAGATGTCTATCGCGGAAAATATTCTGCAGATGCTTCGTCCGGACGGAAAATTTACCGAGCTGGAGGCAAAGGTGCTGGATGTGGCGCTGGTGCTTCATGCAGAACACGGAGGAGGCAATAACTCTACATTTACAAACCATGTGGTAACCTCTTCCGGCACAGATACATATTCTGCCACAGCGGCTTCCATAGCCTCGCTGAAGGGTCCGCGCCACGGCGGTGCAAATCTGAAGGTTCAGCAGATGTTTGAGGATTTAAAGAGGAGTTGTCCGGATTATGAGGATGAGAATGCGATTGTCCGATATCTGGAAGCATTGCTGGACAGAAAAGTATTTGACAAAGCAGGCTTAATCTATGGTATGGGGCACGCTGTTTATACGGAATCAGACCCACGGGAGATTATTTTGAAAAAATATGCCCGGAGACTGTCTGAGGAGAAGGGATTTCAGCGGGAATTCGAGCTGTATAGGCGGGTGGAACGGCTGGCGGGAGAGATTATAGCCAGAAAGCGCCGTCTGTTCAAGCCTATTTGCGCAAACGTGGATTTTTACAGCGGCTTTGTATATTCCATGCTCGGAATTCCGGTAGAGCTGTTTACGCCGATCTTCGCCATAGCGCGTATTTCCGGATGGAGCGCGCACCGTCTGGAGGAGGTGGTTAATAACGGAAAGATTATCCGTCCTGCCTACAAGTTTGTCGGCGTTCATAAGAAGTACCGCGAGCTGGATAAAAGAGACTGGTAATATAGTGTTGGAAAAATGGAATTGGATATGCTATACTATATGGATAATATACCTAAGATTGTTGAGGAGATAGAAGGCTTGGATAAAATAGCTGTTTTGATTCCATGTTATAACGAAGAGAAGACCGTGGAAAAGGTAGTGCTGGATTTTAAAGCGGTACTGCCTGAAGCGGTCATTTATGTATATGATAACAATTCCTCTGACCGTACGGTAAGACTGGCGCAGGCGGCGGGAGCGGTTGTCCGTCATGAGTACCGGCAGGGAAAGGGAAATGTTATCCGGAGGATGTTTCGGGAGATTGACGCGCAGGTTTATATTATGACGGACGGGGATGATACTTATCCGGCAGAGTTTGCGCGGGAGATGGTTGACAAGGTTCTGACGCATCAGGCGGATATGGTGGTGGGGGATCGTCTGTCCTCCACATATTTTAAAGAAAATAAACGTCCGTTCCACAATTTCGGGAATTCATTGGTGAGAGGGACGATTAACCGGTTGTTTCACACAGAGATTAAGGATATTATGACCGGGTACCGGGCATTCAGCTATCGTTTTGTAAAAACGTTTCCGGTGCTGTCCAAAGGCTTTGAGATTGAGACAGAGATGACGATCCATGCCGCGGACAAAAATATGCAGGTGGATAATGTGGTTATTGAATACAGGGATCGTCCGGAGGGAAGTGAATCTAAACTGAATACCTACTCTGACGGAGCCAGAGTGCTTATGAGTATTGCAAAGCTGTATCGGAATTATAAGCCCATGAGTTTTTTCGGGATTATGGCGCTGGTATTGACTGTTGTCAGCGCAGGCTTCTTTATCCCGGTGCTGGCGGAATACATTGTCACAGGGCTTGTGCCAAAGTTTCCCACCCTTATTGTGTGCGGGTTTGCTCTGATGGCGGCCATTCAGTCGGTATTTGCAGGACTGATTCTGGCAGCGGGGGCCCAGAGGAACCGTCAGGAATTTGAGATAAACCTGATTCGGACCGATATGCAGTATAAGGAGCTTATGAAGCATGAGGAAGAATAGACTTGGTGTATTTGCATTGACAGGCGGCATATTATTTGCCGCCTTTGACCGTTGTGGGTATATGCTGAAAAATTATGGAAGTATCTGGGTAATTTCGGAAAACCCCTGGCATAAAACAATATTTCACAGGATTTTATGCAGAGTTCCGGTCAGTGTGCTCGCAGTATTGCTGTTACTTCTTCTGGCGGATTGGCTCTGCAGGCAGAGGGAGGGGAGCATGCGTCATGCTGTCCGGGAGCATCCGGGCAGGAATAAATACTGGTTTGCCGGGATGTGGCTTCTCTATTTTGTCAGCTTTCTTCCGGCCTTTTTGGGAGGCTTTCCGGGCCTGTTTGCCGCGGATGCGCCGAATCAGGTCGGATGGACCTTTTCCGGATGGCTGACCGCGCATCATCCGCTTCTGCATACGGGGATTTTGTGCGGCATTTTTTCGTTTGCACGGACTCTGGGCTGGAGCGACAATACGGCAGCCGCAATCTATACAATTATACAGATGGCGGCGCTTTCGGGTATTTTTGCATGGCTCAGCCGTTTCCTGAAAAAGGAAAAGGCTCCGGTATGGCTTCGACTGGGTACAGTGTTCTATCTGTGCCTGTTTCCCTTTCATGGAATGATGGCGGTATATACGACAAAGGACACCATATTTGCCGGTGTATTTGTGCTGTGTCTGATGCAGATTTACCAGATGTGCGCGCGGCCCGGAATCTATTTTGAAGGATGGCGTCATGCGGCGCAGGGAGGAGGGTGCTTTGTACTGCTGTTTCTGTTCCGGAACAATGGGTTTCATACACTCTTTCTCTGCGCGCCGTTTTTTCTGGTATTTCTTTGGAAATACCGAAAAAAAGTGCTTCTGCTGTTTGCAGTGCTTTTACTGGTCTATCAGATCTGCAGCGGGCCGTTTCTGACTGTTATCGGGGCGGAGCCGGGGAATCCAAGAGAAGCATACAGCATTGTGATGCAGACGCTTGGACGCGCTTATTCGGCGGGAGGAGATATCCGCCCCAAGGAGATGGATATTATTCGTCCGGTCATGAGTGAAGAGACGCTGGCGCTGTATACGCCGGGTTTGTCTGATTCTATTAAAAATTATTTTAACACAGAAGCTTTTGAGAATAATAAAGGAGAGTTTTTAAAAACCTGGCTGACAATTGGCCGGAGAAATAAGAAGATTTATATAGATGCGTTTCTGAATACGGCATCAGCATTCTGGTATCCCGGCGCAGCGGGGGAATATTTGGAGTTTGTCTGCTTTGACATTCAGGAGGGAAATCCGAATTATCCTCATGTACAGATGAAGCCGGTCGTTCCTGCTTTCTTCCGGTATTATGCGTCCATTGGCACAGATGCGTCTTTCCGGAGAATTCCGGTGGTGCGTGAGCTTTTATCAATGGGATTTTATTTCTGGCTGATGGTATTTGCGGCTTTGCTTGTTTTGTACAGAGGGGAGTATCGGAAGCTTGTCTGGATGCTGCCTTTCTGGACCTATATGGGGACAAGCCTGCTGGGGCCGACGGCTTTGCTGCGCTATGCGTACCCGGTAATGCTGGGGGCGCCGGTGCTGTTGTTTTTTATATGCTCCGAAACCCGGGATTGACGCTGTGCGGGTACCCGCAAAAAAGCGGCTTTGGAATCCGGATTCCAAAGCCGTCTTTTTATGCCGCAGAAGGTATTGCTATAGCTAATTATTACATCCGCAGTCTTCAAACGGCGGTCTTGGTGGTCTTGGAGGAGGCGGGATAGGTCTGGAGGGCTCGTTTGAGCATCCTTCATTTCTGTCTCTGCCGCAGCCTTCCTCACAATCTCTGTCCCGTCTGTCATTTCTGTCCCTGCCGCATCCGTCGCCTCGGTCTCTTGCGCATCCGCATCCGGTGTTGGAAGGATTGCAGTCACAGGAACTGCCGCATCTGCTGCCGCAGCTATTGCCATTGCAGCAGAATAAAAGTAAAAGAATCCAGATACAACTGTTCATAATTTCAACTCCTTTCTTTTTATAGACTATGCGGAAGGACTCTTTCTTGACAAAGAGAAATACAACTGCTATATTTTCAGTAAGAAACAAGGGCGTTTCCATCTATGGATGACGCTCTTTTTTTATCAGAACAGGAGCTTGCAAAGGAGCAGAAAAGATGAGCAGATATACAAAAAAAGATATTTTGGAGCTGGTGGAGGAAGAGGATGTGGAGTTTATCCGTCTTCAATTTACCGATTTATTTGGAAGCATGAAAAATTTGGCGGTTACATCCGGCCAGCTGCAAAAAGCGCTGGACAATCGGGTAATGTTTGACGGCTCCTCCATTGACGGCTTTGTGCAGGTGGACGAGAGCGATATGTATCTTTATCCGGATTATAATACCTTTGTTACGTTTCCGTGGAGACCGCAGCAGGGGAAGGTGGCGCGGCTGATCTGCGAAGTTCACCGTCCGGACGGGAGCTGCTATGAGGGAGATCCAAGATATATTCTGAAGAAAATTGTTTCCCGGGCGGCAGATTTGGGATATCGGTTTAATGTAGGGCCGGAGTGCGAATTTTTCCTGTATCATGTGGATGATAACGGGCTTCCCACGAATATTACTCATGAACAGGCGGGATACTTTGATATGGGGCCGCTGGATTTCGGGGAAAATGCCCGCCGCGATATGGTGCTGACTCTGGAGGATATGGGTTTCCAGGTAGAAGCCTCTCATCATGAAAATTCCCCGGCACAGCATGAGATCGATTTTAAATACGATGATGCGCTGGAAACGGCGGACAATATTATGACCTTTAAGATGGTTATTAAGACCATTGCCAAAAGACACGGACTTCACGCGACGTTTATGCCCAAGCCTAGAAGCGGTATTGACGGTTCGGGAATGCATATCAATATGTCTTTATCTAAAAACGGGATCAATGTATTTCAGGATGTGCAGGAGCCGAATGGGCTCAGCAGGGAAGCGTATTATTTCCTTGGAGGGATTTTTCGGCACATAAAAGCAATGACCTTAATTCTGAATCCGATTGTCAATTCTTATAAGCGCCTTGTTCCGGGATATGAAGCGCCCAGTTATATTGCATGGTCCGCAAAAAACAGGACGCCGCTGGTGAGGATTCCGGCTACAAGGGGCGAGGATACGAGAATAGAGCTTCGCTCCCCGGACCCGTCCTGCAATCCGTATCTTGCGCTGGCAGTATGTCTGGCGGCGGGACTGGACGGGATCAGAAATCAGATCCTTCCGCCTGCAAGCAGGGATATGAATATCAATGCGCTGTCACTGGAGGAGCTGAAGAACCTGGGGATCGAATCTCTTCCAAGAAATCTTAAGGAGGCAGTGGATGAGTTCGGGAAAGATCCCCTGATGAAGGAAGTACTGGGCACAGAGGTATGCCGGAAATATGCCCAGGCCAAAAGAAAAGAATGGGAAGCTTATAATGCGCAGATTTCGGAGTGGGAGCTTCAGAATTACCTGTTGAGAATCTAGCCCTCTTTTTCAGACAGAAAACAGAAAGGGGGGAGGGAAAAGTGACCAGTATTATTATTGTCTTTCCAAAAGCGGAGGATGGAAAAAGTATTCGGAATCTGCTGGTGAGACATGGCTATGAAGTGGCAGCGGTGTGCACCCGGGGTTCCCAGGTATTGAATTATACAGATATGATAAACAGAGGAATTGTTATCAGCGGGTATAAATTTCCGGATATGTACTATCCGGAGCTAAAGAATTCCCTTCCATCTGGATTCGATATGCTTTTGCTGGCGTCCCCGCGCGTATGCACGGAATGCGGGGATGCAGAAATTATATGTATTACGATGCCGTTAAAGGTACAGGACTTGATCAGCACTCTGGAAATGATGTGTATGAATCAGGAGCGCAGGCATAAAAAGCTCCGTACAGAACCAAAACAGCGGACGGATGAAGAAAAGAGGATTCTCTGGGAGGCCAAGGAGATTCTGATGGAAAGGAATCATATGACGGAGGAGGAGGCTCATCGTTACATACAAAAGTGCAGTATGGACAGCGGAACTTCTCTGACAGAGACGGCTCAGATGGTTATTACGATAACAAAGCTGTAATCCTTCGGCGGAAAACGTATCTTGTATCAGAGACATATTTTTGCTATAGTTAATGACAGGGAGGCCACGAAATGAAATTTACGAAAATGCACGGCATTGGAAACGATTATGTATATGTAGACTGTACACGGGAAGAAATTCAGAATCCGGGAGAGACCGCCAGATTTGTCAGCGACCGTCATTTCGGCATCGGCTCGGACGGACTGATTTTAATCAAAAATTCGGATACGGCAGATTTTCGGATGGATATGTACAATTCCGACGGCTCACAGGGAGAAATGTGCGGCAACGGCATCCGCTGTGTGGCAAAGTATGTTTATGATTACGGCCTGACAGATAAAACTGAGATATCTATAGAAACGCTGGCGGGAATTAAATATCTGAAGCTGGTTGTCGAAGGTAAAAAGGTGGCAAAGGTTCGTGTAAATATGGGCGTCCCGATTTTTGCTCCGGAACAGATTCCGGTCATTGCCGGGAAAGAGCCTGTGGTACGGGAGCCGATTACGGTCTGCGGCAGGGAGTGGAGGATGACATGTGTGTCTATGGGGAATCCCCATGCAGTTATCTTTATTGATACACCGGTAGGCGAGTTCCCGCTGGAACAGATCGGACCGCATTTTGAGCATCATAGATGTTTTCCGGCCAGGGTGAATACAGAATTTGTACGCGTTCTGGATCGTAATACAATGGAAATGCGTGTGTGGGAGCGGGGCTCCGGGGAGACGCTGGCATGCGGGACAGGAACGTGTGCAGCTGCAGTGGCAGCAGTACTGAACGGGTTTTGTGAAAGAAAAGTGACAGTACATCTGTCAGGCGGGGATTTGGAGATAGAATGGAGCGCGGCAGATAACTGTGTCTATATGACAGGTACTGCCACGACTGTATTTGACGGAGAGATTTCGATACCATGAGCTTCTGGAACGGATGCAGAAAGACCGTATATGTCATATTGTTTGCAATACTGATTCCGCTCAGCGCCTATATTTTTTATGGGGCGCTGGATACACTGAAATATGCGGATGCACTCGGGGAAATTCTGCACGGCAAGTCAGTCCCCATCTTTTTGCTGGGGACTTCTTTTATGCTTGGAATTTTACTGGCAGGCCTGTTTGGAAAACTCCTTCCGTATCTGGAGAAATACCAGGACAGGGCGGTTTTGGCATTGTTCGGCATTATGATATTGCTTCAGGTGCTTCAGGTGCTGACAGTGAGAACCTCTCTCCGCTACGATCATCTGAAAATATTTGACACGGCGGCGGCTCTGCTTGAGCATGGTACAATTGCGGATACTCATTTTAAACACTATTTTATGAAGTATCCCAACAATATTCCGCTGTGCCTGTTCACATATTTTTTCCTAAAGCCGGCATCCATGATCGGGATTCCCAGAGACGGATGGATGGAGCTTATGAAGCTCGTGAATATAATATTTATGAATATTGGCCTGTGGTGTACGTTCCGGCTGCTGTGCCGATACCGTTCCGGACGCGCAGGACTTTGTCTGCTGCTGCTTTTACTTGTGAACCCGCTTTGGTATCTGCTGGCGCAGATGTACTATACCTCTACCATATCCCTTGCGTTTTCCATGGGAGCCGTCTGGCTTTTTGACCGGGCCCGCAGAGAGGAAGCATGGCAGAAAAAATATCTGCTGTATGCAGTGACAGGGATTCTTCTGGCATCCGGCTATAAGATTCGGGCGACGGTAATTATTACGATGGCGGCTCTTCTTATCTATGCTGTTTTACAGATGAAAAATATGAAAGCTTCCCGGGAGGCGGTCAGCTTTCTGGCTGTGCTTGCGGGGATGGCGCTGGTATTCGGCGTATACAGGCAGTCGGAAAAGCAGTATGCAGGCTTTGATCCTTCCGAGACAGGATATCCGGCAGTACACTGGATTATGATGAGTGCTCAGGGGGAGGGGCAGTACAACAGCGCAGACGACGCATATACAGGTTCCTTCTCTACAGAGGGAGAACGGACAAAGGCAGACCTGGCGCTTTTAAAGGAACGGATACGGCAGATGGGGCCGGGAGGGCTTTTGACCTTATTCCGCAATAAACTAAGGATTGCTTTTTCAGATGGAACGGACGACTATTATTCTTTGTTCAGGACTATGCGGAAAACCTCCCGGATACAGAAATATATAAACGGAGGCAAAAGCGACTATCTGGCCGTTTATCTGCACAGCTATCACGGAGTGCTGACAGGACTGCTTCTGCTGGCTTTTGTCCGGCGGGCATTCCGGGGACATAGAAGCTTTACGGATATTTTTGCTTTCAATATATGCGGAGCCTACCTTTTCTATCTGATCTGGGAGGTGGATCATGCTTACAGCGTGCCGTTTATGCTGATGCTTCTGATGTGGGCGGCAGATGAAATGGCGCTTCTGGCAGACAAAATGACGCAGATGCAGCAGAAAGTGCCGACGCTGCGTTTTCTCCCCTGGATGGCAGGCGCCGGACAGGGACTGATGTTTTTGGGAACCCTGCTTGCAGTGCGCCGGGCGGGCCTGCCTGTGCGGGAGTATGCGGTTCTTCAGGATCAGGAGACCAGCGAAAGTCTTGTGCTTCAGACGGAATTTTCTCAGACCTTCCGGACGGATCAGGCGTTTGACCATGTGGACATCTGGGTGGCAAACTGGGACGGGGCGGCCAATGATTCCGTCTATGACCTGCAGATTCTGGACGAAGGCGGCATGATAGCGGCATCCGGCGAGATTGTGGGGGCTGCCGCCCCATGCATGGACTCTTATACGGTTTCCTTTGGGAAGGTGACGCCGGATCGGGAGCGGACATATCAGATAAAGGTATGTCTACGCAACCCGGACTGTGCGGTGAAAACAGATTTTCTGTACTATCAGTCCGGAGTCTGGGACATGTATGAGGACGGGGCGCTCTATGCGCCGGAGGAAATTCAGAACGTGGATTTGGCATTTGCAGTATATGAAGAGAGGGAATAGGATACAAGGGAAAGGAAAACGATATGAAGAGAGTGATTACTTACGGAACATTTGATTTGCTGCATTACGGACACATCAATCTGCTCCGGCGTGCAAGGGCACAGGGAGATTACCTGGTTGTGGCGCTGTCCACCGATGAATTTAACTGGAAGGAAAAGCAGAAGAGATGCTATTTTTCCTACGAGGAACGCAGGATGCTTCTGGAGGCGATCCGGTATGTGGATCTGGTAATTCCGGAGACCTGCTGGGAACAGAAGAGGACGGATATTCACGAATATCATATTGATACCTTTGTTATGGGAGATGACTGGGCGGGAAAATTTGACTTTCTGGAGGAGGAAGGCGCAGAGGTTCTGTATCTTCCGAGAACGCCGGAAATCAGCTCAACACAGATTAGGAAGGATCTGAAGCGTCCGTAAATATTGGGGCAGAATGCCGAAAAATCCATAAATTTTAAAGTTGCATTTGAATGGAAGATGTGCTAGCATAAGGTTCATATAAATCAAAGGCAGAGAACAGGACTCTTGTCTGCAGAGGCTGACAGGAATATGGCGTCGCCGACTGAGAGCGCCATTGGGAAGAGCAGATGAAGGGAACACCTGGGAGCCGGCTGTCTGAAAGGAAGAGTAGGTCAGCCCGTGGCACACGTTATATGCAGAAGAGAGGGGGACTGTCAGCGTTTTAAAATGACAGGACTCAATGCGGGTGGTACCGCGGGAATCGAATGATATATCCCGTCCCGGAATGTTAAAAATTCCGGGACGGGATTTTTTTATCAGTACAGAGAGGGCTTCTCACAGCCGCGTCCCGGAAACAGAACAGGAGGAATGAAAAATGGATTTTATGACCGGAGTAAAAAAAGCGGACACTCTGGAGCTTGGAGAACTGCTTGACAAAGCGCTTATCGGACAGAGCGTGAAGGTGAATGGAGCCATCCATACAATCCGACATATGGGCGATGTGGCCTTTGTGATTCTGAGAAAAAGGGACGGACTGCTTCAGTGCGTCTATGAGGAAGGCACAGCGGGGTTTGAGCTTAAGGATTTGAAAGAAGCGGCAGCCATAGAGGCGGAAGGCGTATTGGAGGAGGAAGAACGTGCTCCGGGCGGGATTGAGATTCGTATGACGGGTGTGAAGATTCTTTCACAGCCGTCCGCGCCGATGCCGCTGGCGATCTCCAAGTGGAAGCTGAATACTTCTCTGGATGCAAAGCTGAATATGCGTTCCATATCTTTAAGAAATGTGAGGGAGCGTGCGAAGTTCAAGCTTCAGGAAGGAATTGTAAGGGGCTTTCGGGAGTTTTTGTATTCGGAAGGATTTACAGAGATCCATACGCCGAAGATTGGCGCAAAAAGTGCGGAGGGCGGTGCAAATCTTTTCAAGCTGGATTATTTCCATCGGCCGGCAGTGCTTCAGCAGTCTCCGCAGCTATATAAACAAATGATGGTCGGCGTATTCGATCGCGTTTTTGAGACTGCTCCGGTATTCCGTGCAGAGAAGCACAACACAAAGAGGCATTTGAACGAATACACGTCCCTGGATTTTGAGATGGGCTATATTGACGGCTTTGAGGACATTATGGCGATGGAGACCGGATTTTTACAATACGCCATGCGCCTTCTGGGAAAAGAGTATGCAAAAGAGCTGGAAATTCTGAATATTACTCTTCCAAAGACAGAGCGGATTCCGGCGGTGCGTTTTGACAGGGCAAAGGAGCTGGCGTCGGAGAAATACAATCGGAAAATCCGCAATCCATTTGATTTGGAGCCGGAGGAGGAAGCCTTGATCGGGCAGTACTTTAAAGAAGAGTATGGGGCGGATTTTGTATTTGTCACCCATTATCCGTCAAAAAAGCGTCCGTTCTATGCGATGGATGACCCGGAAGATCCTCGTTTTACTTTGAGCTTTGACCTTCTATATCATGGTCTGGAGATTACGACCGGCGGACAGCGTATCCACGATTATCAGACTCTGGTGGACAAAATCGCGGCAAAGGGCATGGAGGAGGAAGGGCTGGAGCAGTATCTGAATACCTTCCGTTACGGTATGCCGCCCCACGGAGGGCTGGGAATCGGACTGGAACGTCTGACTATGAAACTGACGGGAGAGGACAATGTCCGTGAGACAACGCTGTATCCAAGAGATTTATCACGACTGGAGCCGTAAAGGAGGATATTAGACGATGACAAACATGATTTCGGATGAGACGATTGAATATGTAGGAATCCTTGCAAAGCTGGAGCTTTCCCCTGAGGAAAGAGAGCAGGCAAAAAAGGATATGGGAAATATGCTGGATTACATTGATATGCTGAACAATCTGGACACAGAGGGAGTGGAGCCTATGTCCCATGTGTTTCCGGTATACAATGTATTCCGTGAGGATATCGTGGCAAACGGCGATGAGAGAGATAAAATCCTGGCCAACGCACCGGAGGAAAAGGACGGCGCGTTTAAAGTGCCGAAGACCGTAGAATAGGGGGGCGGAGACATGAATATAATGAGTCTGACTGCCGTGGAACTGAGTAAGAAGATCAAAGCCGGTGAAGTAACTGCCGTGGATGCTGTCAAGGCGGCGCTTGAGCAGATTAAAAGGGTGGACGGTGAATTCAACTGCTATGTGACAGTAGATGAAGAGAGCGCCTTAAAAAAGGCAGAGGAGGTACAGAAAAAAATTGAGACAGGGGAGCTGGCAGGTCCCTTGGCGGGAGTGCCGGCGGCCGTCAAGGACAACATGTGTACCGAAGGCATGCTGACCACATGCAGCTCGAAGATCTTATATAATTTTAAACCGGCTTATACAGCCGAGGCAGTGCTGAACCTGGAAAAAGCAGGCGCAGTTGTTATCGGAAAGACGAATATGGATGAATTTGCCATGGGAAGCACAACGGAAACTTCGTTTTTCGGGCCGACCAGGAATCCATGGAATGCAGAACATGTGCCGGGCGGGTCCTCGGGAGGAAGCTGTGCGGCGGTGGCTTTAGAGGAATGCGCTTTTGCCCTTGGCTCCGATACAGGCGGTTCCATCCGCCAGCCCAGCTCCTTCTGCGGGGTAACCGGCATCAAACCCACCTACGGAACCGTTTCCCGCTATGGGCTGGTTGCCTATGGCTCTTCTCTGGATCAGATAGGGCCCGTGGCAAAGGATGTGACGGATTGCGCGGCGGTTTTGGAAGCGATTGCGTCCTATGACCCCAAGGACAGTACCTCCGTGAAGAGGGAATCCTATGATTTTACCTCTGCTCTTACAGAGGATGTAAGGGGGCTTCGCATTGGAATCCCAAAGGATTATTTTGGGAAAGGGCTGGATACGGAGGTAAAAGAGAGTATCTTAAAGGCAGCAAAGCTTTTGGAAGAAAAAGGCGCTGTCGTGGAGGAATTTGACCTGAGTCTTGTAGAATATGCGATTCCGGCTTACTACATTATCGCGTCTGCAGAGGCCAGCTCCAATCTGGCGCGCTTTGACGGGGTCAAATACGGATACCGGACAGGGACATATACGGGGCTTCACAATATGTATAAAAAATCCAGAAGCGAAGGCTTCGGGCCGGAGGTGAAGCGCCGTATCATGCTGGGCTCCTTTGTACTCAGTTCCGGTTACTATGATGCCTATTATCTTAAGGCGCTGAAGACAAAGGCGCTGATTAAACAGGCATTTGACCGGGCCTTTGCAGAATATGATGTAATTCTGGCTCCGGCGTCGCCTACGACCGCGCCGAAGCTGGGAGAATCATTAGGCGACCCGATTCAGATGTATTTGGGCGATATTTATACAATTTCCGTGAATCTGGCAGGTCTGCCGGGGATTACAGTACCCTGCGGGGCGGACAGCAGAGGGCTCCCCATAGGCATGCAGCTTATCGGAGACTGCTTTCAGGAGAATAAGATAATCCGCGCAGCATACACCTTTGAACAATCCAGAATTTATGAGCGCTGTCCTGCGGCCAAGGCACAGGACAGAAAACAGGAAAGGAGCGATGGAAGATGAGTAAGCAATATGAGACAGTCATTGGCCTGGAGGTTCATGTGGAGCTTGCAACCAAAACAAAAATCTTCTGCTCCTGTAGCACCGAGTTCGGAGGTGCGCCCAATACACATACCTGTCCGGTGTGCACCGGCATGCCAGGCTCCCTTCCGGTATTGAATAAGCAGGCGGTGGAATATGCGGCAGCGGTGGGCCTTGCCACCAACTGTAAGATTAACCAGCGCTGTAAATTTGACAGGAAAAACTACTTTTATCCGGACAATCCGCAGAACTATCAGATTTCCCAGCTATACCAGCCAATCTGCCGCGACGGCTATGTGGAGATTGATACATCGGCCGGGCCAAAGAAAATCGGTATTCATGAGATTCATATGGAGGAGGATGCAGGCAAGCTGATTCACGACGAATGGGAAGACTGTTCTTTAGTGGATTTTAACCGAAGCGGCGTGCCGCTGATCGAGATTGTGTCCGAGCCGGATATGAGGAATGCGGACGAAGTAATTGCCTATCTGGATAAGCTGCGTCTGATTATCCAGTATCTGGGCGCGTCCGACTGTAAGCTTCAGGAGGGGTCCATGCGTGCGGATGTGAACCTTTCTGTCCGGGAAACCGGCGCAGAGAAATTCGGAACGCGTACCGAGATGAAAAATCTAAACTCCTTTAAGGCAATCGCAAGAGCCATAGAGGGGGAGCGGGAGCGCCAGATTGAGCTTTTGGAGATGGGAAGACAGGTTATCCAGGAGACCAGAAGATGGGATGATAATAAAGAAGCTTCTTATACAATGCGATCCAAAGAGGATGCTCAGGACTACCGTTATTTTCCGGAGCCGGATCTGACGCCGATTATTATCAGCGATGAATGGCTCGCTGCTATCAAGGCCCGTCAGCCGGAGCTGCGGACCCAGAAGCTGATTCGCTATAAAAAAGATTTTGATCTGCCGGACTATGATGCCGAGATTATTACTTCCGCCAAGAGGATGGCGGATATTTTTGAAGAGGCGACCGCTGTATGCGGCAGGCCGAAGAAGGTCTCCAACTGGCTGATGGTGGAGACTATGCGCCTGATGAAAGAATACGGCATGGAGGCAGACGACCTTCGTTTCTCCCCGGAAAACCTGGCGAAGCTGATTCAATTGACGGAAGCAGGCACAATCAACAGCTCTGTGGCAAAGGAAGTCTTTGAGAAAATTTTTCTGGAGGATATTGATCCCCTTCAGTATGTGGAGAAGCATGGGCTGAAAACGGTCAATGATGAAGGCGCCCTTCGAGAGGCTGTTGAACAGGTGCTTGCGGACAACCCGCAGTCGGTGGAGGATTATCATAACGGAAAGGAAAAGGCCATCGGCTTTCTGGTAGGACAGACAATGAAAGCTATGAAAGGGAAAGCAGACCCGGGAATGGTGAACCAGATATTAAAGGAATTACTGTGATTGTTCGGGCGGCAGGGCTTTGCTTATTCTTCTGATTCGTGTATAATATCTGACAGATATACAGAAAACCGGAGGATTTATACCAATCATGAAAGCGACTGTTTTGATTGACAATCTTACAAAGAGTTCTCTTGCTGCCGAGTGGGGACTGTCTGTTTATATTGAATATCAGGGGCATGCAATTCTGCTGGATACCGGCGCGTCTGACAAATTTGCCCGTAACGCAGAAAAGTTGGGGCTTAAGCTGAATCAGGTGGAGTTCGGCGTCCTGTCTCATGCTCACTATGACCATGCGGACGGACTGGCTGCATTTTTTGAGCAGAATACAAAGGCAGCCTTTTATCTGAGAAAGGGCTCAAAGGAAAACTGCTATGGAAAAAGATGGATTTTTCATAAATATATAGGGATACACAGAGGATTTCTGGAAAAGTATAAGGACAGAATTATCTATGTGGACGGGGACTATGAAATAATTCCAGGGGTCCGTCTGCTTCCCCACAGGGGATGTGATATGGAAGAAAACGCAAAGAGAAATCATCTTTATATAAAACAGAACGGAAAATATTTTCCGGATCTCTTTCGGCATGAGCATAGTCTGGTACTGGATACGGAGAAAGGACTGGTTATTTTTAACAGCTGTTCCCACAGCGGGGCCGACAATATTATTACAGAAGTATCAAAGGCATATCCGGGAAAAAGGATCTATGCGTTGATTGGAGGCTTTCATCTCTGTCATACTTCGGATGAGGGCGTCCGTGCCCTGGCAGACCGCATCCGAAAGACGGGCATTGAGAAAATTTATACAGGTCACTGCACAGGGGACAGGGCTTTTGAAATTCTGAAGGAGGAGCTTGCAGACCAGGCATGTCAGCTTTATACAGGAATGGAGATTCAGATATAAGAAGGAGGAATATGATGATAAATCCCGCGTCTATTATGAAAATCATGAGTGCAAAGAATAAATTTACCGACAATCACCCTAAATTTATGTCATTTTTAAATGCTGTTTTTTCTCCCGGAATTGAAGAAGGAACGATCGTTGAGATTACCGTGACGAAACCGGGACAGAATCCGGTTACGTCCAATATCAAAGTACAGCAGTCGGATTTAGAGCTTTTGGAGGAGTTAAGAGAGCTGGGGAGGCAGCGCGGATTATGAGAAGAAAGGACAGAGAAGTGACTGACAAGGACAAAATCCGTGAGATTATTTCAAACTGCCATTGCTGCAGGCTGGGATTAAACGATCACGGAAGGGTGTATATCGTTCCGCTGAGCTTTGGTTTTCAGGAGAAAGAAGGCAGCTATACTTTTTATTTTCATGGGGCAAAGGCGGGCCGGAAAATGGGTTTGATAAAAGAAAACGGATATGCGGGATTTGAGATGGATACCGATTATGCGCTTAATGAGGCTGACAGAGCCTGCGAGTATTCTGCCAGGTTTCAGAG
>VSNE01000209.1 GCA_009774155.1 Lachnospiraceae bacterium | reverse complement strand
ACACAATATGGCTACACCATACTTTGTCGAACTACAAAGAACCTTGCAGTCCACTGTCGAACCGCAAGGTATCCTGTCATCTCTAAACATTATCTTTCCACATCTATTTCCAATCCCGATTTAAACCCCACCGTCAGCCTATCCTCATATACCATAATTTTCTCCACCAGCCTCCGAACTAACTGCTCATCATATGCCAACTGCTCATTTATCTGCTCCTCCAAAAAAGTCCTCATTTCCTCAATTCTCTGCCGCCTGCCATCCCTTTCGGCATCCTGCGTCAGAACATCCTGCCGCTGCTCCCTCAGTTTATGAATCTCATCCGCAACATCTCCATATTCCTTTTTGCCGTTTGCCAGCCGTAAGAGCTCCTTCTGCAACTCCTTCAACCTACGATTAATCTCCGCAATCCGCTCCCCACTTTCAATCTCCAGCACCTCTCTGATATTCTTCTCTAAAACAGTCAGGAATACATCCTTTCCACCCAATACCTTCTGAACCGCCTTAACTACCGCATCCTGTAAATCCGATTCCTGAATGGTTGGTGCATCACATTTCTTCGGTCCATGCTCCACACGGGTACAGCACCGCCATACCGTAGAATGTTTCCCCCTGTTGTTCCATGCAATCCTGCGGTAAATATCCCCGCATTTCGAGCAGTAAACAATGCTTGATAAAGCGTACTTGCTGCTGTAAACCCGTTTTTTCCTTTTTACCCCGCTGTGAAGATTTGCCCTCCTCACCATCTCCTCCTGAACCTGCATATAAAGGTCACGGGGAATGATAGGTTCATGGCTGTTCTCCACATAATATTGCGGCACAATACCATTATTCTTGACACGCTTCTTGGAAAGGAAATCCACCGTATAGGTTTTCTGCAGCAGAGCGTCTCCGATATACTTCTCATTCTGTAATATTTTCTTTAACGTTTCTGGCCGCCACTTTGCCTTTCCTGCCGCTGTCAGAATGCCATCTGCCTCCAGGCTTTTCCCAATCTGTGCAAGACTCGCCCCTTCCAGGTATTCTCGGTAAACCCGCTTTACAACCTCTGCCTCTTCCGGCTCAATAATCAACTGCCCTTCCTCATCCTTCGTGTATCCAAGGAATCGGTTATGGTTGACCTGCACAAGCCCCTGCTGGTAGCGGTACTGCAGTCCAAGCTTCACATTCTGGCTTAAGGACTGGCTTTCCTGCTGTGCCAGCGAGGCCATGATGGTCAGCAGCACTTCCCCTTTGGAATCCATAGTATTGATATTCTCTTTCTCGAAAAGCACGGGGATATTCCTGTCCTTTAACTGACGGATGTATTTTAGGCAGTCCAGTGTGTTCCTTGCAAAGCGGCTGATGGACTTGGTAATGACCATATTGATTTTCCCCGCCATGCATTCCTCGATCATGCGGTTAAACTCCCCTCGTTTGCGGGTGTCAGTGCCGGAAAGGCCTTCATCCGCAAATATCCCGGCCAGTTCCCATTCAGGATTTTTCTGTATATATTCCGTATAATGTTCAATCTGTGCCTCATAGCTTGTTGCCTGTTCCTCACTGTCCGTAGAAACACGGCAGTAAGCGGCAACCCGCAGCTTTGGCTTATCCTCATCCTTTTCCTGTCTTGCGGCATGGTATCTTGCCGGGATGACTGTCACATTTGGATTATTGTTCGTCACCATTGCTGTTCCTCGCTTTCTATCAGGCTGTAGGCATATTCCGCCTGCAGGAATGGGTCATCAAACGTCTGCTCCACCGGCTTTGCATGGAACACTGTTGGAATCAGAATCCCCTCCTGCTCCGCAGGCTCTTTTATCCTGCCAAGGGCTGCCGCCCGCCTCATCCGTTCCTGTTCCGCCCTGTCAAATGTCTCCCTGTCTATGATTGCCGGATAATATTCATCTCCAAGATAATGCTTGTTTTTAAGCATCCGGCTGATTCCTCCGTGGAAAGAAATAACCCCTGCTTTTTTTGCGGCAGTTGCCAGGCTGTCTCCTTCCAGATAAGACCGAAAAACCTGCCGTATCTGTCCTGCTGCCGCTTCATCCACCACGGCACTTCCATTCTCAATCTTATATCCAAACGGTGTATGCCCCATTTACCTCACCAGCCTTTCTTTCAATGTAATCCCGCATTTCAGTTCAAACCCAGCTTCTGTCCGGGAATATACCATAATCCGGTTTATATATTCTTCAAACAGCCCGCTGTCAAATGCAGCCAGCATTTCAGACTTTGATGCAAATTTTAGCAGCCTGCTGACTTCCTCAATTTTTGACAGGCTTCCATTCATCATTTTTATCAGAATATCTTTCTGCCCCTGCAGATGCTCCAGTTCTGCCGCCAGTTCATTTTTTTCCTTGTTGAAAAGGGCTGGCTCCAGATAACCTTTTGCCATCAGCCCCGACAGCACCTGTCCCCGCTCCATGACCGCCTCAATCCTGTCCTCCAGTTCACTGACCCTGTGATAGCTTTCTTCATCATCCACCCTCCGCAGTCTGTCCAGCAGCGGACGGAGGATTTTCCGTTGTCCATAAACCAGCTTGTTCATCATCGTTGTAAATGCCGCCTCAACCGCATCATTACGGATAAACTGCATGGAACATTCCCCTTTTTTCTCTATATGCTTGGAACAGCACCATGCAATGTACTTCTGGTGGGTGGAATAATGGATTCTCCTCTTGAACGTACTTCCACACTCCGAGCAGACAATCCTGCCCGAGAACGGGTAATGGTTCTGATATTTGCTCCCACTGGTCACACCCTTTTCTTTTCCCCTCTGATTGATGACTGCAGCCACTGCCTCAAATGTCTCCCTGCTTACGATGGCAGGATGGTGGTTTTCCATGTAATACATATCTTTCTCACCATGATTGGCATGGCGGTTAAAATGGCTGTCCGTATATGTTTTCTGAAAAAGGATGTCCCCTGTAAACTTTTCATTTGACAGCAGCCCCCTGACTGTTGACGCCGTCCAGCTGCCGCCCCTCTTTGTCGGAATGCCCCGTCCATTCAGCTCCGAGGCTATCCGGTGAGTGCCTTTCCCTGCAAGTGCCGCATCAAACATCCACCGCACAGTCTCTGCCTGCTCCTCATTGACCACCATCTGCCCATCAACGTTATCGTATCCGTATGGAGGATAGGCAACTTTGAATGTTCCATTCTGAAAACGCTTCTGGGCCGACCATTTGTTATTTTCCGAAATGGAAACCGACTCACTCTCCGCAAGGCTGCTCAGAATGGAAAGCATCAGCTCGCTTTCCATAGACTGTGTGTTCAGGTTCTCTTTCTCAAAATAAATGTAGACCCCAAGGCCAGTCAGCTTCCGCACAAGTTCCAGACAGTCCGTAATGTTCCTTGCAAAACGGCTGAGGGATTTAGTGACGATAAAATTAATCTTCCCATCTTCACAGTCGGAAACCATACGGAGCAACTCGCCCCTTTTCTCTTTCTTTGTCCCTGTCACTCCCTGATCATAATACAGCCCGGCAAATTCCCATTCCGAATTTGCTTTTATATACGATTCATAATGTTTTTTCTGTGCCTCCAGACTCACAAGCTGTTCTTCGCTCCCTGTAGAAACACGGCAGTAAGCAGCCACCTGCAGTTTCGGTTTTATAAAAATATCCTCATTGCTGCTTTCAATCTTTGTAATCCTTTTCATACACTCACCTCGCTTCTGGTACGTGACATATTCGCTCTAAAAGCCGGTAATATCAAGTCATTTTAGGCATAATCTCTGATAAAAAAGGTGAGAAAGTCTGGCGGTTTTTTGCGGTAATTTTGTTGAATTCATCCACAGAAATCAGCCCTGTGCCGAGCATCTTTTCCAGCAGTTTCTGAGCCATATAATAGTCATATTCCTGTTCCAGTTCTTCTGTGGTAAAGGTTTTTGCATAAGAAACCGGGGACTGCTGCTCCGGCGTTAATTTTGTTATCTGCATCATATTCCTCCAATCGGAAGGAAAGTTCCTTCATAATACGGAGAAAAAATCATGCTTTTGGGGACCCACGCCTGTGAAAAAGCAAAAAAAATAATGCCCATCAGAGAAATAAATCTCCAATGGGCATAAATCCATCATCTGTATTCAGTTATCTCAATAATTCATTTGCTTTTTTCTGCACAGCGGAATAATCATATCCTGCGGCAGTAAGTTTCTGCTTTCGTTCATCACCATTGCCCCAATCACCACGGATAACTTCACTAGCGATGGTGTCAACGGATTTCTTTGTACTTGATGTATCAGCAGGATATACCTTTTTGCCATTTTCATCAAATACAGAATAGCCTTTGTTGGAGCTGGCACATTTCTTCGCATTGGCAAGAACGCTGAATGCACCTTTCTGCGATCTGCTGTCTGCCCACGTCTTACGCACACGGTAAAGCTGGGATGCGGCTTTATCCACAGAAATTCCTGTGCCGAGTGCCGCCGTAACCCTTGCCGCCAGATCGCCAAGCCTTGCATACAGCCAGTCACCGGGGCAGGATTTGTTTGCAAACCAGCGGTGGACGGTAAGAACCATCTCATCAGATTTTGGCGTATAGTTGAGAGTTTTATTCCTGTCACCGAGCCACAGCAGCTTCTTTTTACCGTTCCGCCTGCAGATATCTGTGCAGAGTTTAACGAGCGAATCGTAAACCCTGCTGTTCATTGCATACGGTTCTGTTTTATCACTGGCGCATTCGATAGTGACGGCTCTCTGGTCATTAGCATTGCTTGAGGAACACCAGGAGCGGTTTTTCTCCTCCACACAAAGGGAAACTCTGCCGTCCGTGCCGATACCATAATTGCAGCTTGCCTGCCTTGACGGGCTTGTAAAACATCCGCAGATACTCTCTGCAGAGAGCTGCCCCACAACACAGTGGGGCGTGATGTGGTCAATGCTGTGCGTCCTCTGTCCTGAGTGGTTCGGGCTGAGCCTGGTGTAAGAAACCATAGAACTGTTTGTATAAGCCATGATTATTTGTCCTCACTTTCCGAGCGGCTGTGTAACTGCTCTAATACTGTTTTGATTTTTTCAGGGACGGGAAGCCCCAGATATGCCGCATTCTCCAGAAGGCTCACGCCCTCATTTGAAATGTAGAAGAAGATAACTGCCGTCCTTAACACGCAGCCCGTTCCGATAACCTGAACGTCAAGGATGTTTGCGATACCCACAAGCAGGAAGATCAGCACCTTTTTGAAGATGCCTTTGAATCCGACTTCGCTTGACAGCCTGTGGTCAATAACCGCACACATAACGCCCGTGATATAGTCGATAGCCACAAA
>VSNE01000208.1 GCA_009774155.1 Lachnospiraceae bacterium | reverse complement strand
GTATCTTACCGGGTGACACAGGCAGAGAAAAAGAAGCAGAATGACGGGACCGTCAGGACGCTGCTGTTTATAATACGATCTGTATTGCAAACCATCCGTTTTCGGCCTTATAGGTACACAGAGCGCCGTGCTTTTTACAGAAAGCAGCGGTAGCGCGGACGCCGATGCCGTGACCGTTTTCCGCCGCAACAGGAAGACCGTGACAGTCAAAAATCACCTTTCCCGCATAAGGATTGGATATTTCAAACATAAGCTGGGGACGGCTGATGCACCTGCAGATAATTCTGCGTTCCTCCTGAGGAAGCCTGGAACATGCATGGATGGCATTTTCCAGAGCATTGGCGAACACGGTGGATAATTCGGCGGCATCCACCGGCAGTTTATCAGGTATGGCGAGATTTGTGCTTACCTGTATGTGCATCTGCTCTGCCTGCCGGAAGTAGGAAAGGAAAACGGCGTTAAGGATGGGGTTCTGGCACCACTGGATTGCCTTATGTTCATTCAGGCGGGCTTTAGAGGAACCGATATAGGCGAGGGCTTCGTTTGTTTTCCCCTGCTTTATCAGTTCGGTCAGCGTCTGAAAACGATGACGGAGGTCATGCCGCTCAATGCGGAGCTGCTCTTCCGACTCCCGAATAAGTTCGCTCTGCATAGAAAAAGCCGAAACCTGTAGCCGCAGAAGTTCAAGGTTATGTCCTAAAATCCGGATGCGGTACTGCTGTATGACGCTTTGGAATACCGCGCCGTAGACGATTAACATAACAAGAGTAATGGCCAGTATGTACCATAAATTTTTTAGGTCGATAAGATAATAGTAGGGATAGACTCCGACGAAGGTAAGCAGCACAGTAAACGCTACCGGGATCAGGGAGAGAATCAGCCAGCCATTTTGAATGATTTCAGTAAGCAGCAGAAAGGTCGGGCGCAGAAAATGCCATTCCAGTGTGATGACAGCGGCATACAGCAGCGCCCGGAACAAAAGATCAAAACCCCACTGCTCTTCCCATAATCCTTTCAGCAGCCCCATAGGCACAGTCAGCACCAGAGAAAAGGCAATCTGGGTCATATGATTGAAAACTGCCTGGGACGGGGAGCTTTTTGCCATGCGGTAGGTCAGATATACGGCAGGGGCGGAGATCGTCAGCAGAAACAGCGACAGCAGCATCTGAAAGCCCCAGAAGCGTACAATGATCCAGGAGGATGCAGCCACCCACAGCAGATAAATACTGAAGATTGAAAGGGTGCGTTTTTTACTGTATTTAAAAACAGTGGTAGACATCATCATTCCGAGCGTGCCGGTGGTTATAAGTAAGGTTCTCAGTACAATAAAGCATAAATCGTTTGTAAAGCTCATACGCTGCTTCTCCTTAACCAGTAGTCCGCCCACTGCTTTTTAACAGGTATATATTTTGACCGGGACAGCGGCACCCGGTGTTCTCCCTTTAATATCAGATCGGTCTTTTCCACCGCGATTACATGATGCAGGTTCACTGCAAAGCTTGTTCCGCAGAGAGTGAAGCGCTCGTCCTTCAGCAGAGACGCAACCTCCGTATGAAAGGAATTCCGCAGCGTTATGCTGTTTATCACTTTTTCATCTGTGAGGTGATATTTTGCAAATCTTTTTGCCAGCTCCACATACATAATCTCATCGAAAGAAAGCCTTCGTATCCCGTTTGCAGTTCTTACCTCGATAGATGCCATGCTTTGCTTTTCAAGCATTGACACCGCTTTGTCCAGTACGGTGTAAAATGCGGTTTTATCAACTGGTTTTAAAAGATAATAAAATGCCTGGACCAGATAAGATTCCACTGCGTAATCCCGGGAGGTGGTCAGATAGATAATGACGCCGTCGCTGTTTATGCTCCGCAGCTTTAAGCCCAGCTCGATGCCGTTCATCTTTGGCATAATCACATCCAGAATATAAAGATCAAATCCGTTTTCCTCCTCTGCCTGGTTCAGCAGTTCAGGACCGGAGGAAAAAACACTCACTCTGGCGGCCAGGCCGGGATGCGCTTCTTCATATTGCTGCAATAGAGAGCAAATCCGCTTTTGCTGACATATATCGTCATCACAAATAGAAATTTTTATCATATTTTACTCCCTTATTTTCCGGTGTTTTTTGGTTGATTTCCTGCAAATTAACACCAATTTTCCACAATATCTTACAAATTACGACAAAAACATTTATAATAACGGTAGCATAGGGACAGAGCATTGTCAAGCATCCGTCCGGGGCAGACAGAAGCAGTGTTTTATTTTAGAAATGTGGGATTACAATGATACGAACAGGGGAGAAAGGAAGAACAGGCGCATGGCAGTGAAACAGCTAGGGAGATGTTTTCTTTGCGGAAATTCAATATCAGAAGCAAAGCAGTTGCTGAAAGGAAAATTCGGATATGTATGTGATTCATGTATCAGGGAAGCATATGCCATACTAAATTTGGAAGAGGAGGATATTTTTCAGGATGTGCAGTCAGCTACTCCAAGCCAGATTAAGGAGCATCTGGATCAGTATGTGATCGGTCAGGACGATGCGAAGATAACGCTGGCGGTTGCGGTTTACAATCATTATAAGCGTATCGGGCAGAACAAAAGCACGAATGTGGAAATCCAGAAGAGCAATATCCTTATGATTGGCTCCACAGGCTCCGGAAAAACATATCTTGTACAGAGTCTGGCAAAATTTTTGGGGGTGCCCTTTGCGATTGCCGATGCAACTACGCTGACTCAGGCAGGCTATGTTGGCGACGATGTGGAAAATATTCTGCTCAGATTGCTGGAAAATGCAGATTTTGATGTGAAGCTGGCTGAACAGGGGATTATTTATATTGACGAGATTGATAAAATCTCAAGGAAGGGCGAGAATATTTCTATCACAAGGGATGTGTCCGGAGAGGGTGTCCAGCAGGCATTGTTAAAGATTCTGGAAGGGACTGTGGCAAGAGTTCCTGTAAGCGGCGGGCGTAAGCATCCCCAGGGAGAGTGCATAAACATTGACACATCGGATATTTTATTTATTTGCGGCGGAGCATTTGACGGGCTGGAGAAAATTGTGCATAAGGAAGCGGACAACAGGCCGATAGGATTTCATGCAGATATTGAAGGCGAAAGGGCGGGAGAAGCCGGGACGTTAGATTCAGCGGATATACAGCAAAATGATCTGGTAAAATATGGACTTATGCCTGAACTGATCGGGAGGCTTCCTATTATAACTACCCTGCAGCCATTATCCGCTGAGGATTTGATACGGATTCTGACAGAGCCTAAAAATGCTCTGGTAAAGCAGTATCAGGAGCTTCTTGCCATGGATCAGGTGGATCTGGAATTTGAGGAGGCTGCCTTAAGGAGAATTGCGGAGCTTTCTATTGAAAAATCCACCGGAGCAAGAGGGCTTCGCTCTGTCATTGAAAAGGCTATGAAAAATGTTATGTATATGATTCCTGATATAGAAGGAAGGAAGAGGGTTATAATCACGGCAGACGTCATTGACGGACGAAAGGATGCGGTTATCTGTGTCTGCAGGAAAGGGATTGCATAAGGCTGGTGGGAGAAAACGGAAGGCGGGCGACATGATCTTGACACTCCTTTTTGAAAGGCGTATGATAAACAAAGAAAAATCATCGCAGATACTGTTAGAGTACACATTTCAGGAAAGGATACAGATGTTATGGAAAAGAAGAATATCGACTGGGGCAATCTTGGCTTTGCGTATATGCCGACCGATAAGAGATATGTTGCCAATTATAAAAACGGAGCATGGGATGAGGGAACCATGAGCGGTGATTCCACAATTACCATGAGTGAATGTGCCTGTGTGCTGCAGTATGCACAGACCTGCTTTGAGGGAATTAAGGCATACACAACCGAGGATGGAAGAATTGTAACCTTTCGTCCGGATCTGAATGCAAAGCGGATGGCGGATTCCGCCAGAAGACTGCAGATGCCGGTATTTCCGGAGGAACGGTTTGTGGAGGCTGTGGTGGAGACCGTAAAGGCAAACGCGGCTTATGTTCCTCCTTACGGAAGCGGAGCAACGCTGTATATCCGGCCCTTTATGTTCGGCATTGATGCTGTTATCGGAGTGAAGCCGGCGACGGAATACCAGTTCCGTGTATTTACCACTCCGGTAGGCCCCTACTTCAAGGGCGGCGCAAAGCCGATTACCATCCGTGTATCGGATGTGGATCGCGCGGCGCCTCACGGAACGGGCGATATCAAGGCCGGCCTTAATTATGCCATGAGTCTCTACAACATTGTGGATGCGCACAATAAAGGATTTGACGAGAATATGTATCTGGACCCGGGCTCCAGAACCTATGTGGAGGAAACAGGGGGAGCAAACTTTATGTTTATCACTAAGGACGGTAAGTTCGTGACACCGAAGTCCGACAGTATTCTTCCTTCTGTTACCAGGCGTTCCCTGATGGCGGTTGCTAAGGATTATCTGGGGATGGAAGTGGAAGAGCGTCCGGTTCATAAGGATGAGCTGAAGGATTTTGCGGAATGCGGCCTTTGCGGAACGGCCGCTGTGATCTCTCCTGTGGGCAGGATTGTAGATCATGGGACAGAAATCTGTCTGCCCAGCGGCATGGAAGAGATGGGACCGGTAACAAAGAAGCTGTATGATACGCTGACCGGTATCCAGATGGGACGCATTCAGGCTCCCGAAGGCTGGATTAAGGAGATTATGTAATTTTACAGACGTATTACCCGGGATATTCGACTGTCCCGGGTTTTTGTAAATGATGAAAGGGAGAAAATGCATGAGCGATACGTACAGTGAATATGCGGTGGAGGCAAAAAGCGGATTCTTTGGCATGAAAAAGGAGTATGAAACGATTTTTCTGGATGGCACCCTGGAAATTTCGGCCATTTACAATAAGACACGGAGAAAGAAAAAGTTCCAGTGCGAGATGAAGGAGGTCCTTGGATTTCATCTGGGCCAGAAGGAAGAAGCAGTGCGTCTCGGAAAGATTACCAGGGATTTTTCGTCCGGCCAGGGGGGAAGAAGCTGCTGTGTCATGAAGATTGGAACGGAAAAAGGCTCATATGTAATCTGTTTTGAACCCGGAGAAGAGCTGGAGGGCATCCTCAAAAGAAGATATCCGAATTTAAAGGTCTGAGGTGAATGGGATGAAGACAGGACTGGTGCTGGAAGGCGGAGCCATGAGGGGCATCTATACGGCGGGCGTTCTGGATGTGCTTTTGGAACACGGGATTAAGGTTGACGGGGTGATCGGGGTATCAGCGGGAGCAATTCACGGCTGTTCGTATGTGTCCGGGCAGCATGGAAG
>VSNE01000207.1 GCA_009774155.1 Lachnospiraceae bacterium | reverse complement strand
CATTGTAGGTGTAACGACAGAGCATTTTGACGAAGCAAGAGGCAAGGTAAACGTGATCGATTCCTGTCTGGAGCGGGTGGATAATGTGCGTAAAACCGGTCTGGCAGATGAGATTATTATTGAAGACCATATGGATCAGAAAATGGAAGATATTCAAAAATACGGAATTGACATTTTTACGGTGGGCAGCGACTGGGAAGGAACCTTTGATTATCTTAAAACCTTGTGTAAGGTTGTATATCTGGAAAGAACTCCAAACATATCATCGACCATGCTTCGGAAAAATCAGTTTAAAATAGTCAGAACAGGAATTATTGGTACGGGGCGCATAGCGCCTCGATTTGTGGCAGAGGAAAAATATGTATCAGGTATGAATATCGTAAGCGCCTATAATCCGGAAAAGGAAAGCGCAGACAGGTTTGAAAAAAAATACGAGATTCCTGTCTGCAGCGATACTTATGAGCTGTTTTTAGAAGGAGTGGACGCTGTATACATCGCATCCCCCAATGAGACTCACTATGAGTATGCAAAAGCAGCGATTGCCGCCGGAAAGCATGTGCTGTGTGAGAATCCGGTGGCATTAAAGAAAAAGGATACAATTCAGCTTTTTTCTCTGGCCAAGGAACACGGCGTAGTGCTTCTGGAGGGAATTAAAACTGCTTACTGTCCTGGCTTTCAGCAGCTTATTAATACTGCCAGAAGCGGAAAAATCGGAGAGCTTAGAGATATTGAAGCCTGCTTTACAAGACTTGCGGACATTGGCTCCAGGGAACGGACAGACCGTTTCTTTGGCGGCGCTTTTCTGGAATATGCGGCATATACGCTTTTGCCCATTTTTAAATTGTATGGGACAAATTATCAGGATATCAGTATTCACAGCATTTATGATGAAAACGGAATTGATGTTTATACAAAAATAGAATTGGTATACAAGCATGGGCTTGCCACTGCCAAGTGCGGCGTTGGAGTGAAAACGGAAGGACAGCTTGTTATTGCCGGAACCCAGGGGTATATCCTTGCGGAATCCCCCTGGTGGCTGACAAGAAAGTATCAGATTCGTTATGAGAATCCGAACGAAATAGAGACTTATGAGCCAAAGTTCCAAGGGGACGGCCTGCGTTATGAGATGAGTGAATTCGTTGCGAAAATTAACGGAATCGACAGAAACGGATATCTTCTTACAGAGGATGAAATACTTGCCATATCAGAGATAACGGAACGATATTTAGAACAGAAACAGGAGCAGACAGGAAAATGAATGTTCGGTTGGGAATCATTGGGACAGGCCGGATTGCCGGACGTTTTGCGGCAGACGGGTGGCAGAATTCGGATGTGGAGATTACTGCGGTATATAATCCAAGGGCGGAAAGTGCAGAGAGGTTTGCCGCGGAGCATGGGATATCTTCTCCGGTTAATAAATGGGAGGTTTTTCTGGAACAGGTGGACGCGGCATATGTGGCTGCGCCTTCCGGCACGCATGGGGATTATGTCAGAAAGCTTTTGGAGGCCGGAAAGCATGTGCTTTGTGAGAAACCGATGGTGTTAAAAGAAGAAGAGGCCAGAGAGCTTTTTGCAATTGCAGGAAAAAAAGGGATAGTTCTTATGGAAGCGATTAAGACCGCTTACTGCCCCGGCTTTCGGGCATTGCTGGAGACGGCGGGGGACGGGCGCATCGGAGAGGTGCGGGACGTAGAAGCGGCCTTTACCAGACTCACTGCCCGGAATTTGAGGGAGATGACAGACAAAGAATGCGGTGGGAGCCTGACGGAATTAGGCACCTACGGCTGTTTTGCCGTTTTAAAGCTTCTTGGCTGCGATTATGAGAAGATAAGCTTTTCCGTACAGCGGAATGAAGAAAAACTAGATATTTTCACAAAGGTTTTATTTGAATACCCGGGAAGAGGAATCGCCGGCACTGCCAAAGCAGGCTTAGGCGTGAAGACAGAAGGAGAACTGATTATCTCCGGTACAAAGGGGTATCTTATAGCCAGGGCTCCCTGGTGGCTGACAAAGCATTTTGAGGTGCGGTATGAGGACGCAGAAAAAAGGGATGTATATGATTATCCTTTTGAGGGAAACGGACTTCAATATGAATTGCGTACGTTTGTGGAGCGAATAAAAGGGATGCCGGAAAAAGGACAGGTTACACCCGGGGAAAGTATTGCGCTGGCAGGTATTATGGAGCAGTTTTTAAATAATGAAAGAAAATACAGAAAGTAAGACAGAGAAAAATAAGTTTGTATATACCCCGGAAGTGATACGAAGGCTTCAGCTAATCGAACTGGAAATGCTGAAGGAGCTGGCTCGGATCTGCAGGAAATATCAAATTTCATACATTATTGAGTCGGGAACCTTATTGGGCGCGGTGCGGCATGGAGGTTTTATTCCCTGGGATGACGATCTTGATGTGCGTATGCTGCGAAAAGAGTATGACAGATTCTGTGAAGTATGCCGGGAAGAGCTAAATCCTGATTATTTTCTTCAGACATACCGGACGGACCCGGGCTACCGCTGGGGATATGCCAGAATTTTAAAAAACGGAACCGTATATAAGCGGAAGGGACAGCACAAGATGACAGCCCGCAACGGGGTATTTATTGATATATTTCCGGATGACAATATGCCGGAAGGCCGCTTTTCAAACAGAATATGCACATGTATCTCCTGGCTGTGCCGGAAACTTCTCTATTCCGAGGTAGGAGTATTGAACAGAAAAAAATTCATAAGCTGGCTGGGATTTTCCTTTTTGAACCTGTTTCCAAAGGAGTGGGGGCACAGAGGAATGGAGTATATTGTAAAACGGTATCAGGGAATGGATACGGCCCGGGTAAGATGCTTTGCCTGGGGTTCTGAAGCCGAAGCCCTGGGGATTTTAAAAAAATGGCATACAGAAACGGAGAATATCAGGTTTGAGGGATTGACCGTTCCCGCGCCGAAAGACAGGAATGGTTTTTTAATACATTTCTTTGGGAAGGATTATATGACGCCGCCGCCAAAGGAAAAAAGGGTATTAGGACATCCGGCGGATTATATAGATTTTGGAGATGAAGGATAAAAGTGGACTTGGATGATTTTCATGGAAAAGAAATTGTAATATACGGAGCCGGACATGTGGGACGTAAATTTTTCCGGACTTTACAGGCACACGGGATTGGAGATCAGGTCTGCTGTTTTGCCGTGACAAAGCCGGTAAAAGAGGAATGTGCGGAAGGACTGCCCATACGCTGCATAGATGAGATTCCGGTTCACAAGGAAACCTTGGTGTGTCTGGCGGTACATGAAGCTCTCCGGGAGGAGATGGAATATTATATCAGCCGGATCACAAAGCAGTATGTGTGGATCTATCCGTATCTTTACAATCTCATGTTCGGGCAGCCGGAGAGAGTAAATGAAAACATAGAAATACCGGTTATTTTGCAGAATTACGGAGAGGATATGCGGCTGGCCATACGCCTTGCGGTAATTGAACAGAAGTTCGGAAAGAATCTGTTTGGATTTGAATATTACAAAAAGGCACAGAAGATACATTGCGCCGAATATACTGCGGGACAGAGGCTTGGAAAGTTTTGCAGGCTGATAGAGGACTGGGAAAAGGAAGGTTATCAAAAAGAACATCTTCTTTTCCTGAATCAAAATTATGAGATGATCGATGGAAATCACCGGTTATCACTGGCAGTTTACCATAAACAGAAAACAATATGGTGTAATATCTATCCGACAAAAATTCCGGTGGAAGAAATTCATGGACAGGGGCCTAAGATGTCCGAAGGAATATTAATACGGCATGGATTTACTCAGGATGATATACAGAAATTAAAAAAAATACAGGAAAGGTATCTGAGCTTTTATGAGACATAACGGGCAGACGGGCAGACAGATTTCAGTCAGCGTTATTATTCCGGTTTATAATGTGGAAAGGTGGCTTCCTCAATGCCTGAAATCCGTGATAAACCAGACATTTACGGACTTTGAAGTATTGCTTATTGACGACGGCTCCACGGACGGTTCCGCAAAGCTGTGTGATGACTGGGCAAAGCAGGATGAACGTATCAGAGTGGAGCATAAAAAAAATGAAGGGCCTTCCGCAGCCAGAAATAAAGGAATGGAGTGTTCCAAAGGAGAATATTTTGTATTTGTTGACGCAGACGACTGGCTGGACCTCTGTTTTCTGGAAAAGCTTTATTATGCGGCAGTATCGGAAAAAGCGGATATGGCTGAGTGCGATGTCTGGCGGGTAAATAATAGAACCGGTGATAAAACGCTTCGGAAAACTTCGGAAGCCATGGGAAAAATATATTCCTTAGAAGAACAAATGGAATATGGGTACACGGCAATCTGGAAATGTATGTTTCACAGGAACCTGTTTATAGAAAATCAGCTTCTGTTTCCGGACTGCCACAGCGAGGCAAGAGCCGTTTATCCCTTATTACTATGCTTAAGTAAAAAACGTATTTATGTACAGGAGCCGTTATATTATTACCGGTTGTTCCGGGAAGGCTCCTTATCGGCTGTTCCAAGGAAAAATCAGGGAGACAGTGCAGAGGGAATTGCGGCTTATAAGGTTTTAATAAAAAGCTTCAGAGAACATGGTTTATATGAAAACTATGAGAAAATTTTGAAAAAGCTGATCATTATTAAACTGGCTGATTTGCTGGCGGCATTTCTGACTCAGAGACAGCCGGACAGCTTTTCGATTTTGACAGAGAAATACCGGCAGTTTCTTAGGGAGAATTTTCGGGATTATCAGGATAAGGTTTATCTGACTGTCGGAGGTTATAACCTGAACAAAATTTTAAGCAATATGAATATTCTCCACGATCCTTCCGGCAGATTTGGCTTTTCCAGCCTGATCAGCATAATGAACCCGATAAAGACGGATATTGTTGTTTCTCATAAAAACAAGTATCGGTTTTTTATGCTGGAGAGGGAGATCCGTCATCAGTTCTGGTCTGTTATGGAGGAGAGGAAGCCGGAGTTTATTGTCCTTGATTTTATAGAAGAACGATTTGATTTGATTGCCTGCTGTGACGGATATTTGACAAAAAGTGATGCTTTTGACGGGTGTGAGACAAAAACAAAAGCAGAGAGAGTCATAGACAGGGACAGTGAAGAATGTATGCAGCTCTGGAAGGACAGCGCGCTTTCCTTTATTCAGCGTATGGAAGCAGACTATCCTGATACAGATATTGTGCTGGTGGCAAATTATTTATCGGAAATGGTGGGAGATATCCACAGCCGAAAGTATTTTGAGGATTTGAAAAAAATACGGAGAATAAACAGAATATTAAAACAGTAC
>VSNE01000206.1 GCA_009774155.1 Lachnospiraceae bacterium | reverse complement strand
AAAAGCCCCTCAATCTCCACCCCCGGAAGGCCGCAGATTGTTTTTATAAGATCCGCGCTTTCTTCATGATCCTTAAAACCAATCCGGGACATCCCGGTATCTACCTTAATATGCATATGAACTGTTTTCCCCTGCCTGACCGCTTCCTCAGAGAGCTGCCGCGCCATCGAAAGCTTAAAAACAGTCGGACGGATATCATATTGAACCGCCTCTTCATATGCATCCGGAAACAAAAATCCCAGAATCAGAATCGGCTTTTGAATCCCTTCTCTGCGGAGCAGAACCGCCTCCTCTATCGTCGCGGCCGCAAATCCCCAGATATCGCCGTATTCCTCCGCCATGCGTGCAATCGGCACGGCTCCATGTCCATAGCCGTCAGCTTTTACAACCGCTATCATCTTTGTTCCCGGCGCCAGATTTTCCCTCATACTTTTAAAATTATATGCCACTGCATCCAGATTAATTTCTGCACATACCCTCATATAGTGCTTCATCCCTTTTCCTCCTGTCTTTCCGTTTCCAAACCGCTGCAGGGCTTTGGATTCTCCGTACTCATCGCCCCGGGCAGATATTCAATCAAATGTCTTGCCATCAGTCCGTAAACTCCTTCTTTGGCGGCAGCCAGATCCCCGGCTCTCCCGTGAAGCCATACTCCCAGCAGAGCTGCCTGAAGCGGCAGGAGCTTCTGTCCCAGCAGCCCTGCAATCATTCCGGTCAGCACGTCCCCGCTTCCGCCGGTGGACATTCCATTGTTGCCCGTCGTATTCACCCAGCAGCCGCCCTTCTCATCCGCCACTGCCGTGGGCGCATCCTTCAGTACACAAATGCAGCCGTTTTTCTTTGCAAAACGCGCCGCCTGCTCCGGCACATCCTTAAGGATATCCGAAACAGACTGTTCCGTAAGTCTGGCAAATTCCCCCGCATGAGGGGTGACAATCACCGGTCCCTGGTGTTTTCCCAGTCTGTCCTTCATTCCGGCCAGATGATTGAGCCCGTCTGCGTCCACGACCAGCGGCTTATGGCATTTGGCAAGCGCCGCCTCCACAAATTCTGCCGCCCACGGTTCTTTTCCAAGACCCGGCCCTATCGCCGCCGCATCCGCCCATTCAAGCGCTTCAAGAAGCTTCTGAACACCCGACGCACCGCCTGTATCAAAGGTAATAAGCACCGCTTCCGGCAGCAGGCTCTGCAGAATCACTCTGTTTTCCTCGGGCGTCAGAACCCGTACAAGACCTGCGCCGCAGCGGTATGCCGCATAGGCGCACAGATAAGCGGCTCCTGCCATATTCCGGCTTCCGGCAACGCATAAAATCTTTCCGTAGGTTCCTTTGTGAGATCTCTTCCGGCGTGCCGGAAGAAATTTCAGAATACGCTCATCTAATTTAATATATTCTTCTCTCTGCATTTGTTGCAAAAGACTCCTTTTTCATATTTAACTGCAGTACATGCAAAAAGGCCTGGCAGATTGCAGGCCTTTCCACTTTATACTTTCTCGTTCTCTTCACTCTCATAATTGCTGATCCGGTAGGATAGCTGCATCAGGCTGTCTACCAGATGGACATTTTCCACCACCACATTATCCGGCACATCCAGATCCAGATGCGCAAAATTCCAAAGCGCCTTGATCCCGCACTGGGTCAGACGGGCGGCTGCCTCCGCCACCTTGCTCTTGGGCAGGGTCAGAACCGCTATCTCGATATGCTCTCTTGCAACATATTCCTCCAGCTGCTCCATCATCAGAACCGGAATCCCGCGAACCGTACTCCCCGCTATCTCCGGACGAATATCAAATATTGCTTTTGTTACAAACCCGTTCTTTTCAAAGTCATAATTCGCCAGCGCGCGTCCAAAGTTGCCTCCGCCGATGATAATCATCGGATGGCTTTGATTTACCCCCAAAATCTTACCGATCTCATCATAGAGATATTTTACATTATATCCATACCCCTGCTGTCCGAATCCGCCGAAATTATTCAGATCCTGACGAATCTGTGAGGCAGTTACCTGCATCTTATTACTGAGCTCTCCGGAAGAAATGCGTTCTACTCCATTGTTCAATATCTCTCCCAGATACCTGTAGTATCTTGGCAGACGCTTAATTACTGCCTTCGATATCTGTCTTTCTTCCATTTAAAGCCTCCCAAAATATTTGCTGTTTTCAGTATAACCCCCTGACAATTTTCTGTCAAATATTTTCATTCCATATCATCCGCAGAAACTACTCTCTGTTGTTCATTTAACAGCTTACCTTTAAGATCTGAGCCTTCCCATGCAGCTTCATCAGAACGGAATCGGCAGGCACAAAAATACAGTCTCCTTTAAAAAAATGGATTGCTTCATTTTCTCCGAATATAATAGTTCCGCAGCCCTTTATGCACAAAAGCACCTGAAAGGAAAGCCCCCCTGTGCAAAAGCTCACCATCTCCCGGCACTGTTCTGTGTTAAGCAGCACACGTTCCGCCTGGAAATATTTACAGCGGCACAAAAATTCCGACGCACAGCCCTTCTGGTATCTGAGTACGCGCATGGGCTGGACAGGCCTGGAGCTTCCTGTCAGTCTGGCAGCCTCCAGAGCTTTGTCAATATGCAGCTCTCTTTTTCTGCCGTTCTTATCCACGCGGTCATAATCATACAGACGGTAGGTTATGTTCGAGCTTTGCTGAATCTCCGCAATCAGCGCTCCCGCCCCAATGGCATGAATGGTTCCTGCCTCAATATAAAACAAATCGTCCTTTTTAACAGGAACCCGCTGTAAATATTTCTCCACGGCTCCCTGTTCAATGCCCCTGCGCAGATCCTCCTTATCCGTATCCCGGAGCAGGCCATAGACCAGCCTTGCGCCCTTGTCCGCATCCAGCACATACCACATCTCTGTCTTGCCCAGCGCACCGTTCTCATGCTCTCTGGCATAATCGTCATCCGGGTGCACCTGGACAGACAAATCCTGCTTTGCATCAATCAGTTTAATCAGGATCGGCAGCTCTCCGTCGGTTCCCGGATGTGTTCCAATGTACTCCGGATATTTTTTCAGCACGTCCGGCAGCAGCATTCCTCCGTGCTCGCCGCCGGAAACTGTACTGGGGCCGTCCGGGTGGGTGGAGCACTCCCAGGTTTCCGCCAACGGATATAAATCCGACTCCTTGGAAAAGTCCTCCTTCAGACGGGTGCCGCCCCAAAGATAATCCTTTCCTGCGGGCTTCAGCAAAAAAGGCTTATTCTTCAAGAGAAAATTTCTGTTTGTCATGGACACTGATCTCCTTACCAAGCTGCACCTCAATAAGCTTAAGCTCCGTAGAGGCAATAACCGTATGACGGCATCCGGCCTGCATCGTAATCACATCTCCTGCGCAGACCTCCTGCTCCATACCGTCCACTATCGTACGGCCTGTCCCGGATATCACCACCCAGACTTCGTTTCTGTTCCTGTGGCTGTGATAATTCATGCGGTGCCCCGGATTCAGCGTCACTTTAATAGTCAGACTTTCATCCTCAATATCCAGCACCCGGAAGCTTCCCCAGGATTTTTCCGCAAACATAATCTGCTGGTCAATCCTGTCAACAAAGGGCTTAATATAGCTGGACTGTTCCTTGTCAGATACAAGAATCCCCTCCGGGCTGGCTGAAATAACCACATCCTCCAGTCCCATCGCAAGTACCGGAACATTCAGTTCATTGATGATATGGACATTTCTGCAGTTTTCATTCATAATCGCCTCTCCGATGCCGGCTTCCTCCATTGCCTCAGTCAGAGTATTCCATGTGCCGAGATCCTTCCATTGTCCTGCAAAACGCATAACCTGAATTTCTTTTTCCTTTTCAACCACCGCATAGTCAAAGCTGATCTTTTCCAGTGTGCCGTACCTGGAAAATAAATCCTGATAATCCGTAAAGTCAATGAGCTCACGGGCCTTGTTCAGCACATATTTCAGTTTATAGGCAAACACGCCTCCATTCCAAAGCGCCCCCTGGCTGATATAGCTTTTTGCAGTTTCTGCATCAGGCTTTTCCTTAAAGGTGGAAACACGGCTCACGCTGTCCTTGCTTTGGGGAATAATATAACCATACTTCTCACTTGGATAAGTCGGCTCGATTCCCATCAGCACCAGATTAGCCTCTCCCTTATCCGCCTGTTCCCCCAGCCTTTTCAGCGCTTCAAAATAATCCGTCTCCACATAGGGATCTACCGGGCATACCACAACGGATTCTTCCTCTGAAACCCCCTGTATATCATGCAGATAAGCGGTGGCCAGCGCAATCGCCGGAAAAGTATCCCTGCGGCACGGCTCCAGTGATATGCTGACTCCCTCCCCAAGCTGATTATGAATCGCGGAAATCTGTGTCCTGGAGGTGGCAATCGTGATATTCACTTCAGAATCCACTTGCTTAAGCTGGCGGTAAACACGCTGAACCATGGATTCATAAGCGCCGTCCTCTGCCTTGAAAATCTTAATAAACTGTTTGGAACGAATATCATTGGAAAGCGGCCACAGACGCTTTCCCGAACCGCCTGACAGAAGTACAATGTTCATAAATACATCCTTTCCCAAAAAAGCCTCCGGCGCGCCCCGGTCTTCGGAAAACGCCGCCGGCCTTTTTATCTTCTTTGTCTTTTTTATCCTTTTTACCTCTCGGCTCTCACAGGGTTATTCAGAAAATCCTCATAGGACAGACGGATACCCTCTTCCAGCTCCGTTTTATAGGTCCATCCAAGCGCTCTGCTCTTAGATACATCCAGAAGCTTTCTGGGAGTTCCGTTTGGCTTGGATGTATCCCAGCGGATCTCTCCTGTATAGCCGATAACCTTTGCAACCAGCTCTGTCAGTTCCTTGATTGTCAGCTCCTTGCCCGTGCCGGCGTTCACTGTCTCATTACCGCTGTAATGATTCATCAGGAATATACACAGATCCGCCAGATCGTCCACATACAGAAATTCACGCAGCGGACTTCCGTCCCCCCAGCAGGTTACAAACGGCAGCTTCTGTTCCTTTGCCTCATGAAAGCGGCGGATCAGGGCAGGCAGTACATGACTGTGAGTCGGATGATAGTTGTCATTCGGCCCGTACAGATTGGTGGGCATAACGCTGATATAATCCGTCCCGTACTGCCGGTTCAGAAATTCGCAGTATTTCAGTCCGGATATCTTGGCCAGCGCATATGCTTCATTGGTTTTTTCCAGCTCCGAGGTAAGCAGGCAGCTTTCCGTCATAGGCTGGGGAGCCATGCGGGGATAGATACAGGAGGAGCCAAGAAATTCCAGCTTTTTACAGCCGTTCTCCCACGCTCCGCCGGGATCGATCC
>VSNE01000205.1 GCA_009774155.1 Lachnospiraceae bacterium | reverse complement strand
ATTCTATTACTAGTTTCTCCAAAAGCAACTACTACTTTAACTCCTACCATGTATTGATCTAAATCATGAAAAGAGTGACCGCGGTCTAATCCACCTAATAAAAGGATTATATTTTTATCAAATGATTTTAATGCTGTAATTGTAGATACACAATTTGTTGATTTTGAATCATTTTAATATTTTACACCATTTACCTAATCAACAAACTCTATACGATGTTCTACTCCTTTAAAGTTATTTATTACTTTTTTTATAATTTCATCCCCTTCTTTTTCCCGGCAGACATAACTATTACATTCAAAAAAACTGCCGCAAAAAAGAACTGAATTTTATAACAGTCCCATTTTGCGGCAGTTTCCTTATTCTGTCCTCACAACCGGAATGCTTCCTTCGACTGAACAATCACCCGAATATCACAGTCCGCACTGTGCGAGCCATTGATATCCAGTTTATATGCGCCGATTGCTTCCAGCCTGTCCTCCTCTTCCTGAATCCTCACACTGGTTGTATAGGTTTCTATCAAAAAGCTCCCGTATGGAATCACATAGGTGCTGCTTCGGCTCTTTCCTTCCTCAAAAACCATGGTAGCTGTAACAGGCCCCTTTTTCTGCACTTCCATACATCGATTTTTAATTTTTATTACATTTTTTACCGGAAGGGACATCCCTTCAAACAGCTCATCAAAAAGAACATAGTGAGTTCCGTTTCTTTTATAGTATTCCCCAATATGAACCATCTCAATGGAGTCGCCTTCCCCCCCTGCCATCTGCAGACCGGAGATAGTAACCATAACCTCTTTTGTCATAATCATGCCAGTCTTTCGTATATATTTTAAGCTTATTGTAGCTGTTTTGCCTCAACTATTCAAGCCCCTTCAGCCATTGAAGGCGAACCTGCACCGGGAGACGCTCCGGATTGGGAGCTTCGTACATGACGCTCCACCACGCAATCGTCCGTACCGGCTCATTCCGGTCCTCAGACTCCTCCTTCTCCATACTGTCTGAAAACAGGACCGTCGAATCATCTAAAAGTCCCGCATGCACAGCTCTTGGAATAAACAGACATCCTGTCACCCCAAGCCCGAACAGCATAGAGCATAATAATATCAATACATTTTTGTGCATAAAATCCATCTCCTTGTCCTCTGACGATGCTGTCCGCATCGTCTTTATTCTGAGTATGGCCAGGATACAGACCCCTTATACCTTCCGTCCGGCCTGACCGCAGGAATTTTACAGCTTTCATTGTTATACCGTGCATTTAAAAGTCTGTGCACCGGTACTCCCTCCTCCGGCTGGTCCTCCTTCCGGGCCTCCCCGGAAGCTTCATTTTCCGTCGCATATACAAGCGTTCCTCTGGAATATGCTCCATGAATCTGGATTTCCTCCAAAAGCCTTGAAAAGCTCTCCTGCATCAGAAGCTCCCTGGAAAAATAAAAATTCTTCAGATGATTGAAATCCATATTTTTCCGATAATATTCCCAATACCTTTCCCGGGCCTCCTGAAAGGAATCGGCTTCCGCCACAAATGTTTTCCCGTCCTCCTCTTTTGTGTCCTCTTCTTCCGCATCCTCGTCTTCCCCCTGCGTATTCCCGAACCCAAATGTAAGCCGGAAATCCGCGGTCTCTCCCACGTCCACACTGACGGCTGTAACCAGGCTCTGCTGCTCCAGCTCCTGTCCGCTGCAACCGGAAAGAAGGAACATCGGAAGCAGCGCCAGACAGGCGGTAACGATTTTCTTTTCTTTTCCCCTGATTCCGTACCAGACGAGCAGAAAAATCTCTACAGGCGTAAATACATAATATAGAAGCAGCGGTCCCCACTCCATGCATTCCGATCTGCAGGCAGCAGCATAAGACGCCGCCAGCAGGGCAAACAGAAGATATTTTCTGCGCCTGTCCGGCTCCCTATCCGTCAGAGGGGCAAACAGGCTGCTGCACAAAAGAAACAAGCCTATCAGCCAGGCAAAGATAAACAAAGCATCCAGTCTTCCGATAACATTTCCCGGAAAATGGGCAAGCGTCATGGCGGATGCCAGCGGAAACACAAGTCCGGTATGTCCGGCATTTCCATAGACACAGTAGGTAAACAGGCTCCATCCGATTGTAACCGCCGCACCGGTCAGCCAGATGTTGCGGACGGCTCTGCCCCAGTCTCCCTCATTCTTAAGCTGCCCATGCAGATGCCAGAGGCTCTGCACTGCTCCCAGCCAGCAGAACAGCTCATAGCCGGTCTGCAGATGAGTGACGCGAAAGGAAAGCTTAAGCTCCCACAGACGTCCTGTCTCCACTTCCCCATGCATCAGGACAGACAATAATAAAAGAAGGAACAGAAAAAAGGGAAACAGAATTTCGCTCACCCGGATTCTGCATTCCAGTCCTTTATACAGATTGTAATAACAAAACAAATAAAACCAGCCCAGAACTACCCAAATAGCTGTATCGGTCAGGAGAAATTCCCGAATCAGAAGTCCCGTCATATGGGCCGCCATAGTCCCCAGCAGCCAGTAATGGGCATAACAGATGCCTTTTACCAGCCCGGATTCCGGACGGGGAACCACTGCGCTTGCCGCCAGGTAAATGCCCAGAAAAACCAAAGCGATTCCAATGCTGCTTATGCTTTCCCGGTTCATAACAAGAGGAGGAAGCAGGGCGCTTAAGCTAATCAGGCATATTGCATAATTCCGGTATAGCTGCCGGGGAGAAATTTTATGATTTCCAGAAAACATGTCAATCCTTCTTTCGGAGTTTTATTCTTGCATCCCGCCTGGCAAAAATAGGTCTTTGCCTGAGCATACGGAACGGAAAGCGGAAAAGAGAATCTCTCTCATCCTCATATCCGTTCATATCCGACGCCACATAAGGCATCAGGTAAGGAATTCCAAAGCTGTTCAGATGAGACAGATGGATCAGCACCCAAAGGTAGGAAAGCAGCACCCCGTAAAGCCCCAGCCAGGCTCCCATAAAAATGCAGCCGTATTTCAAAAGCCGAAAGGCGGAGGCAAACTCTTCATTGGGAATCGCAAAGGAGCAGAGCGCTGTAAATGCCACCACAATAACCACAATAGGGCTGATCACATTAGCTGCCACCGCCGACTGGCCGATAATCAGGCCTCCCACGATACCGATAGTATTTCCGATGGGACCGGGCAGACGGATACCTGCTTCCCGAATCAGCTCAAAGGATACTTCCATCAGAAGCACCTCCCCCAGAGAGGGAAACGGAACTCCCTGCCTTGCCTTTGCCATGGATAATATCAGATTGGTCGGAAGCAGGCTCGTGTGCCAGGTTGTCACCGCCACATAAATCGCCGGAAAGCTCATGGCCAGAATCGCGGCAAAGAAACGCAGCATCCGGGCAAACGATGCGATCTCAAAACGGCTGTACCAGTCATCGCTTGTCTGAAAAAAGCTATTGTAATCCGAGGGGAAGATCAGCACTGTCGGAGAATGATCCGTAACGAGAACCACCCGCCCCTCCAGCACCGCAGAGGCTGCCCGATCCGGCCGTTCCGTAGTCTGGAACTGCGGAAACGGGGACAGCCAGTGCTTTTCTGCCATCTGCTCCAGCATACCGCTGTCCAGTATTCCGTCAATCTCATAAGCATCCATCCGTTCCCGAATAGTATCCAAAAGGTTCGGATAGATCAGATCCTCCATATAAACAAGCGCCGTCATCGTGTGAGAGCGGGTTCCCACCGTCTGCTCCTGCACCTTCATCCGGGGGTCCCGAAGTCTTTTACGGATCAGAGCCACGTTCAGCTTCTCGCTTTCTGTAAATCCCTCCTTTGAACCGCGCATGACCTTTTCGCTCTCCGCCTTGGACACGCCCAGCCCCGGATATCCCTTGCTGGATATTTTATATACCGTATTGTCTCCCTGAAGGAACAGGATGGCATTGCCTGCCAGCATGGCCGCCTGCGCCTCCTCATAGGTATCCAAAGGCTGCACATCAGACAGACCAATTACATGCTCCTCCAGCATCAGATTGCTGACTGCCACTTCCACATAGACCAGCAGCCCTTCCTTCTTTCCGTTGTCCAAATAAACCTGTCTTGTCAGAATATCGTCACATTTTTCAAATCGGGTTTTTGCCCAGTCCAGATTTTGTGAAAGTATTGGGGAAACCTCTCCCATAAACATACCTCCTGCATGCAAAAGAGGATGAGCATTGCTCATCCTCCGATTCCTGCGGTTATTATATGTCAGATTTCCAGTTTTATACTGATACAGAGAGATTTATCCAATCCGCTTCGTTCTGAAAGCAGCCGCATCCATCCGGCGCGTTATATAGAATTCTCCTGTTCCTCTACCGCTTTACATTATACGGCATTGTCAAATACATCTGTTTCGCAAGCTGCCCTGCCCTCAAAGCACGGTATGCTTTCCTTGCCTTTGCCTGCGTATCAAATATGCCGAACACCGTCGGCCCGCTTCCGCTCATCATGGCTCCCAGCGCGCCGGCCTCTGTCATGCATTTTTTGAGCTTGTCAATAACCGGGTAAGCCGGAACCGTCACAGTCTCCAGCACATTACCCATACAGGATGCAAGAAGCCCAAGATCTTTTTTTCTCAGCGCATCCAGCATCGCGTCCACATCAGGATGCTGTTCCGGCCTCAAATCATTGGCATGCAGGTTCTCATACACAAATCTGGTAGATACGCTGATGCCCGGCTTCGCAATCAGAATATAGCACTTGGGCATGGACGGCAATGTGCTCAGCCTTTCTCCAATCCCCTCTGCCAGCGCAGTTCCCCTGAGCACGCAGTAAGGTACATCTGCCCCCAGGGCAACCCCCCTCTCCATCAAATCCTTTCTGGAAAGTCCCAGGCCGTACATCTGATTCATACCCCAAAGCACAGCCGCCGCATCGGAGCTCCCTCCTGCCATCCCCGCTGCCACGGGAATTTTTTTCCTGAGATGAATCGAAATTCCTCCGTCTGTTCCGAATTCCTCCATCAAGAGCTTCGCCGCTTTATATACCAGATTGTTTTCGTTGACCGGAAGATAGTAAAGGTTCGTCCTTACCTGAATCCCCGGCTGCTTCATTCTGCGAAGCTCCAGCTCATCATACAGCCCGATGGTCTGCATAATCATCTTTACTTCGTGATAACCGTCCTCTCTTCTCCGCAGCACATCCAGGCCAAGATTAATTTTCGCAAGTGCTTTTAACTGTATTTTATCCATATTTATAAATTCCTCTCTTCCATGCTCACTGTATCATATCTTCGGAGCGAAAGCTATACAAAACCGACAAAATCACAGGAAAACTGTTGGTATTCAACTATGTTCCCCCCTTGCAATCTCCTTCACCA
>VSNE01000204.1 GCA_009774155.1 Lachnospiraceae bacterium | reverse complement strand
ATATTATAAAGGGAGCGGAGCTGCCGCACAATCGGCAAAAACTATTTTTCAGTAAAATGCATCTGCCATGCCCTATATTCTCCCATTACAATTGGAATCGGCACTCCTATTTCCATAAGAGCGCTGCCGCTGTAAATCCGGCTGCTGCCTTCCTCACAGTATTTCCCGTCTGCTTTCAAACCTTTGCATTTTATATATGTCACAGGACTGTTGCAATGCGTATCAAGAGAAACCACATTCAAAAGCGCCTCGCTTTTGTCCTCTGATGTAAAATTCCACGCCGCCATCTCAGTATCCTTTCCCGGAGTATGCAGACGGTAATATTTCCCGTTGTGAATCAGGCTCCAGTATTTTTTGTAATCCTGAATCTGTTTTCTCACCTCTTCTTTTTCTTCATCTGATATCTGGTTCAGATCCAGTTCGTATCCAAAACTGCCAGCCATTGCAACCACGCCCCTCGTGTGAATATCCGTAACTCTGCCTGTCTGATGGTTCGGCACTGCAGACACATGGGAGCCTACAGCAGATATGGGATATCCAAAAGAGGTTCCGTGCTGAATCCGGATACGTTCAATGGCATCGGTATTGTCACTGCACCAAATCTGCGGCGTATAGTAAAGCATTCCCGCATCAAATCTTCCTCCTCCTCCTGCGCATCCCTCAATCAGCAGCTTAGGATAACGGGCAATCATCCGTTCCAGAAAATCATAGACGCCAAGAACATATTCATGCATAATCTTCCCGTGATTCTGATATCCTTCCACGGCGCTGTATACTTCATGGATTCCCCGGTTCATATCCATCTTAATGTATTCCACCTGAGCTGAGTCAATTACTCTGGAAATCTGCCTGAATATACCGTTGACTACCTCTTTTCTGGAAAAATCCAGAACTAATTGGTGCCTTCCTCTGACAGGCAACCGGCCCGGAATCATAAATACCCAGTCCGGATGCTTCTGATACAGGCTGCTGTTTTCATTTATCATCTCCGGTTCAATCCATAGTCCGAATTTCATTCCCATAGAATGAATCCTGTCCGACAGCACAGCCAATGAACTCCCCAGCTTCTTTTCGTTGACGGTCCAGTCTCCAAGCCCCCGGCAGTCGTCGTTCCTGTCTCCGAACCAGCCATCATCCAGAACCATCATCTCCACTCCCAGTTCTGCCGCCTGCTTTGCAATATCTACAATCTGTTCTCCGGTAAAGTCAATATAGGTTGCCTCCCAGTTATTGATCAGAACCGGACGCCGGACTTCTCTATATACTCCTCTGCATATATGATACCGGATAAGCCTGTGGTAAATCTGTGACAGTGCCGCAAGTCCTTCCGCAGAATATGCAAGGGCTGCTTCCGGCGTATAAAAAACCTCACCCGGCTTCAGCGGATACGCAAACATCTCATCATTTATACCGATTCCTATACGTATTTGTTCAAACTGATCTTTTTCAATTTCGCAGTTAAAGTTGCCGCTGTACAAAAGAGAGACTCCGTAGCAGGAACCATGCTCTTCGTCTGCCCCATCCTTTGCCAGAATAAAAAAAGGATTATGTTGATGGCTGGACATTCCTCTTTTGCTTCCATAGCTTTGAATCCCATGCAGGACAGCATAACGCTCCATACTCCTTTCCATAGTATGCCTGCCGAAAAAATGGAGTACATCATAATCTCCCTGCAGAAAATCTAAAGAGCCGCTGTACGCCTTTTCAATTACCAATTCCTCTGTGCTGATATTCCGTATTACCGCGCTTCTGGTAATTACATCCAGCTCCGGAAGAATTCCATATTTCAGAGTAACCTCCACACCTGCCGCACGGTCCTCCAATACAATCTCTACGGTTTCCGCCTGACATCCTTCCGCATAAACAGCGGGAAGCCCCGGAATCTGATACTTTCCCTGTCCCTTTGTCAAAGCGCGGAAACGCAGGTCACAGCCATATACACCCCGGCTGTTTCTTACATTTACGGCCGCCGTGCGGAAATCCCCATTTCCATAGCACGGATATTCCTGAGGCAGCACATCCATTGAAAAGGTTCTGTCTTTCCCCGCATCATATGGGTTCAACGCGAATCCTCTGTCATAGAAGGTCAGAAGATAGTCCATATGGCAGTCTATCTTTTTTCCGTAGTAAAGGTGCAGAAGAAATCCATTGGAGGTAATCCCCATTTGATAAGTCGTATTCTTTGTCTGTAATGAAATGATCTCCATACTGTTTCTCTTTCTTCAGAAGGAGGGCATCAAAAGCTGCCCTCCCTGACTAATGTTATTATTTTCCTCCTGTCATGGCAACGCCTTCTATAAATTGTTTCTGGAAGAACAAATACAGCACTACCATCGGAAGCATCGCCAGCAGGGAGCCTGCCATAAGCACCGGATAATTGGTGCTGAACTGTCCGTTCAGGCTGGACAATCCGGCAGACAATGTGGTTGAATTAATATTTGTATTTGCAACCAAAGGCCACATCAGATCGGTATAGGCAAACACCGCTGTAAATACTGACAGCGCCGCGATAGAAGCCTTTGTAAGCGGAAACATAACCTTTGTAAAGATCTGCCAGCGATTGCAGCCGTCCAAATATGCCGCCTCTCCTATTTCATCCGGAATACCCATATATGCCTGTCTTAAGAAAAATGTGCCGAACGCACTGACAACACCGGGAAACACCAGAGAAAACATAGTATCTGTCATGCCAAGCTTTGCAATCATCTGATACTGTGGAATAATAAAAATCTGTCCCGGAATCATCTGCTGCACAATAATAAGCAGAAATAATATATTCTTTCCTTTAAAATTCAGCTTTGCAAATGCATACCCCGCCATGGAACAAAATACCACCGCGCACAGTACACGCAAAATAATCATCACTGCCGTGTTAAAGTAAAGATTTCCAAAGGGCAGAAGACTCAGCGCCTTTGTGAAGGAATCAAAGTTCCAGTCGGAAGGAAGGATTGTGGGAGGTATCTGCATAACTTCCGCATTCGTCTTAAAGGATGTAAGAAGCATCCACACAAATGGGAAAATCATTACAACAGAACCAAGTATTAATGCTATGTATACGAGTAAAGTTGATATATTCTTTTTCTGTTTCATCTCACACCGCCTCCTATACTTCGTAATTGACCCATTTTTTCTGGCCCATAAACTGGATCGCCGTAACAATACCGATAATCAGAACTGTCCAGATAACAATAGCCGATGCATATCCTCTGTTTCCCGCGATAAACGACTCACGGTAAAACAGATATATGAGAGATTGGGCTTTGCTCAATGCCGGATTTCCCTCGCCCACCATCATATACAGCAAATCATAGACCTTCAGAGAAGCCATCAAACGCATAATCAGTACCACGAACAAAGTTGGCGAAACCATTGGAAGGGTAATATGCAGGAACTGCTGCACTTTTGTACACCCATCCAGACTGGCTGCCTCATAATAGCTTTTGGAAATATTCTGGATACCGGAAAGAAGAAGCACCGCATCATATCCCAGTGCACTCCAGATTGCTACAATAGCCACAGTAATAATGACAATATTCGGATCTGTAATCCAGTTGACATTCAGATGAAATACGGTATTAATGATGCCGTATTCCGAGTTAAACATCCACTTCCATACCATGGCAACCGCTGCCGGGGCAACAACCATTGGCAGGAAAAAAATAGCGCGGAACGCCACCTTCCCTTTAATTTTTGCATTCAGCAGAACCGCAATCACCAGCGCCAGCAATACTCCCACCGGCACAGTCAAAAGACAGAACAGAAGCGTATTCCATGTTGCGCGCCAGAACTCTGCATCTGAAAACATCTTAATGTAATTTTTCAGTCCGACAAATTCATATCCTCCAAATACTTTCGCGGACGAAAAACTCAGGATAATCGTATTAATAAAAGGATACACATTCAGGACAAGCAATCCTATAATGGTGGGAGCCACCATCAGATAGCCCCATTTTTGATCCTGGTCCAGCCTTGCTTTTTTCTTCATCAGGAATTCCCCCATTCACGTTCTCTTAGTTATCCGCAATTGCCTCTGTTACAATATCCTGCATCTTCTGGATGCCTTCCTCTACCGTCACATTTCTTCCGTAAATATCAAGCATCGTCTGCTCCACTTTCGGCTCCCAGGATGGCCTTGACGGATTATTCACATATTTCACGCTGTAGTCAAACATACCAATCAGGTTCTGTAATGTTAAGTCGTATCCGTTATCTTCAAAAGATTTAATCCATGTATCCTCAAGTCCATTGTAGGCCGGAATTGCCGCGCCAGATTCTCCCTCTATTCTCTGACCTTCCTCGGAAGCAAGAAATTTTAAAAAATCCATTGCCAGATCTTTGTTCTTACCCTTTGCTGCCGTTGCATAAGACACACTATTAGAAATAGAGGCTCTTCCCTCCCCTGATGCAGGATTTGGGCATTTGGGCAGAACAGCCACATCCCATTTTCCATTCATATCCGGGTAGGTTGTGCAAAGATTTACAAGATCCCAATTGCCTGCAAAAAACATAGCACCTTCGCCGGAAAAGAACATTTCGGACGCACCCGTATTTGCAAACTGCTCCTGTGTCGGACACCAGTCGTTTTCCTGGAGACCAACATAATATTTAATGGCATCTGATGTTGCAGGCTCTGTATACTCAGCCTTTGTACAATCATCATTCAGGATTTGTCCTCCGTTCTGATATACAAAATTCCAGTATCCGATCTGGTCATGTGAATAAGCCATATAGCCGTACTTTCCAGTGCTTTCATAAATCCTGGCAGACGCCGCTTCCAAATCATCCCAGGTCCAGGTATCATCCGGATATGCCACGCTTGCTTTGTCAAACAGCTCTTTGTTATAAAGAAGTCCGATAATATCCTTATCCTTCGGAACCCCATAAAGCTTTCCATCACTTCCTCTGACATTTTCTACAGAAATTTCAGAAAAGCTTGCTGAATCCACGATCTCTGAACAATCAGCAAGAATTCCGTTATCTGCGTATTTAAACAACTGGTTGGAATGCATCCAAAAAATATCGGGCATCGAATTACTTGTTGCCGAAGCCTCCAGCTTTGTCCAATATTCGTCCCAGCCTGTCGCCTGCACCTCAATAGTCACATCCGGATTCTGATCCATATATGCTTTCGCTATTGCCTCCATACCGGCTTTTTGTCCCTGATCCCAAATCTGAAATACAAGATGTCCTTCGTCTGAAGAGCTCTTGGATGAACCGCATGCCCCAAGCCCTACGACCATAACTCCTGCCAAGGAAACAGCAAATCCTTTCTTTATCCATTTATTCATATTTCTTCCTCCTGTTCATAATTACAAATGCATAATATACC
>VSNE01000203.1 GCA_009774155.1 Lachnospiraceae bacterium | reverse complement strand
GCTCTTGTACTGGGAGCTTCCGATTATATTCTGAAGGTAAGCATCAGCCCCGAAGAGCTGACCGAACAGCTTGAGAAAATCAAGGAAAAGCTGGATCAGAAATCATCACAGCATGAAAAGATCCTCTATTCCAAAGACGAGGTTCTCCTTCATCAGGAACAGCAGGCGGCATGGCAGGATTTTTTCACTCATAAAAGTTATGAACTGAATACCCTGGAAAATATTACCGGCCTTTCTCAGAATAAGCCTTTAGGCTCTCTTTCCCTTTGCCAGATATCCTTTGACTGGTATGCGCAAAACCTGGAGCCTCTTCCATCCGCTGAATTATTGAGAAACACATTAAAAAATGCACTGGAACAATTTGACCGGAGAAGAATCATCTTCTTCAGTGCAAACAACACGCTTCTGGTGCTTCCGGAATCACAGCTGAAGCTGCACCACAAAACCATCGCAGGGCTGTCTGCGCGGATTGCTCAGTTTTTTCAATATTATATGTCCCTGTCTCCCGCCATCCTGTACCAGAGCGGTATTCCGGATCTGATAGAAGCCCGGAATGTATACCATAATTTTCAGGAGCTTCTGGAGCTTGGCTTCTATGGCCCTCTGGCCCAGGTAGACGCAGAAAAGCTTACAGTTTCGTCCGCTGTCCCGGATGTGTCCTACAAAGAGCTGGCCATGGAAATACTGACCATTCCGGACAAAACGCTGGAATATGCTTCCCTCAGGCTTACAAAGCTTCTGGATTCCTGTAAGAAAAATCATGTTATGCCCACAAAGGTGATTCAGTACTGCGCCCGTCTTTTGGGCGAACTGGAATATCATGTTTCCGGAATCACCACTATTGCCCATGATCAGATTGCAGACAGTGCTGACATTATAAGAAATGTGATCAGCCTGGAAGAGCTGTCAAAAAATCTGATGGACGCGCTGCAGGCTATTTTTGCTCCGAAACAGCCTTCCTGCGAAGCCTCCGCAGATTACAGCCCGGAGGTCATACAGGCTCTTTCCTATATTCAGAATAACTACAGCCGCAAAATCAGCCTTACCTCTGTAGCGGAGCATGTGGGCTTAAGCTCCGGTTATCTCTGCAGGATATTCAAGGAAGAAACAAGTGTCAGCATCAATGCATACATCAACAGTCTTCGTATGACAAAGGCCGCAGAGCTTTTAAAGGATAATAACAGTTATATCAAAGAAGTTGCCATCTCCGTCGGTTTTGAGGATCAGCTTTATTTCAGCCGGCAGTTTAAACGCTACTACGGCGTCACCCCTTCAGAATACCGAAGCTTTGGTCACTCCTGACAGGCTGTACACGGATTCTGCCCTTTTATACCAAAGAGCCGTTCTGTATTATTCCTTGCATTCTCTATCAATGCCTCTTCAGAAATTTTCATATATTTTGCAAGCTCCCCTGCCACATGCGCAATGTTCTGCGGAACATTTATTCTGCCTAACCCCTTCACGTTTTTAGGCGTTAAATAAGGAGCGTCCGTTTCTATCAAAATACGATCCGCAGGAATGAGCCGGACTGCCTCGCGCAGTTCCTTGGCGCGGCGGTCATCACAAATCCATCCGGTAATACCGATAGAAAAGCCCATAGAAAGATATTGGTCCAATGTTTCTTTATTTCCGGTAAAGCAATGAACCACCGATTTTTTACAAATATCCGGATGCCTCCTGAACCTTCGTATAAATTCATCCGACGCCATACGTTCATGCAAAAATAATGGTTTATCCAGCCTTTCAGCAAGAACAATATGTTTTTCAAGACAACGTATCTGATTTTCCTTTGTGGAAAACATACGGTCAAAATCCAGGCCGCACTCTCCGACTGCAACTATTTTAGGATTTTCGGTTATGATTTTTTCTATAGATTCAAAATCCTTCTGCTTTGCCGAATCCGCATTGTGGGGGTGGATGCCTGCCGTTCCAAAAGCGTCGTGAGTTTTAACAAAAGCGTCTATTTTTCTGTTCTCTGCAGGATCTGTCCCGGTCAGAACACAGACTACTCCTGTATCAGCAGCGTCTTTGATAATTTTTTCCGGCTCCGGAAATTGTCTGCAAAACAAATTTAATCCAATATCATAATATTTTACGTTCATTAGCTCTCCTTATTTTCTTTGACTGCTTTCCACTGTACAAAAAAATCAAGGGTTCTATCTACTACAAAACCCTTGATTTTATCAGCTTTTCATAAGATTAATCAACTGCGATAATCTCTTTTTTATTATAAGAGCCGCAAGCCTTGCATACTCTATGAGGCATCATAAGAGCGCCGCATTTGCTGCATTTTACCAAGTTCGGAGCACTCATCTTCCAGTTTGCTCTTCTCTTGTCTCTTCTTCCTTTGGAAGATTTATTCTTTGGACAAATAGACATAGGTTACACCTCCTCTATGCTTTCTCGAGTCAGTTCGTTATTTAACGAGGCTGCGCAAAGGCAGGCCGAATCACTCACACTTTTTATATTATACATACCACATATAGGAATGTCAAGCGGTTTCTCGCTTGAGTTTGAAAATGTTGACCGCAAATGTTGATGGCAGATTTTCCTCCGGAAAGCAGGGAAAAAAGCGCACCGTCTACCGGATTCCCCTGAATACCCATATAAAAGCGGGAATGATACAGGCTCCCATAAGAAGCCCCAACCCCACGCTTTTGCTGACAGCCATAAAATAAAGCAGCAGACCGATGGGCAGCATATATCTGTACAATACCCGGAACACTTTTCTGCGTCCTTTTGGCACCGTCCATAGTTCTTTTTCCAAATCCTCCGGATGCGTCATTGTGCAGCAGATAACGGCTCCAAACCGCCCGAAACGGCGCTCCGCAGTATATTCCACGCCATCAATCTCAAAAACAGGATACATGCCCTCTCTCGTAATCACCAGGTTCAGATGATTCTCATCCGCATATTTAAATAAAGCCTCCGTAAATTCCGCCGGAGTGAAAGCCATATTATCAGGCATAAACGAAAATTCTCTTTTTGCTTCTGCCTTTGCCAGTATTTTGTAATCGTTGACGATTGTCATAAAAGCTCCCCCTTCCTCTTCCATGGCTTCCATTCTTTGAAGCAATTGCTCCGTATCCAGATTTTTCAGGCTGGTATGAAGCAGACTTTGGCATATATGGATTCCTGCGTCCAGCTCCTTCTGCCTTTTCTGCAGTATCTCCAGCTGCGCCTGCATTACATCCTCCATAGGAATCTCCTCTGCCAGAATACTCCGGATATCATCAATGGAAATATCAAGCTTTCTCAGAGCTCTGATGATCTGAAGCCGTTTCACATCCGGCTCTGAATATTCCCGGTAATTATTTACCGTGTTCCTTGCCGGTGACAAAAGCCCCCTTTTTTCATAAAAGCGAATATTTTGTTTTGTAATACCGGTCCTTTTTTCCAGCTCCTTAATATTCAAGATTGGATTCCTCCCTGCCGTTGTTTACTCATAATATAAAGGGTATAGTCAGTATAAGGTCAAGGGATTTTACAAAAATAAAGAAACTTTTACAGAAAAAGCTTCCACCGCCGAAAAAAAGCAGTGGAAGCAGCATCTTATACTATGCAATAAAAAACGGATTTATTTTGTCAGTCTTAAGGTTTCTCTTGCAATTGCAAGCTCTTCATTGGTCGGAATCAGCATAACCTTTACTTTGGAATCCGCTGCGGAGATGACTCTTCTCTCTCCGCGGATATTATTTGCCTCATCGTCAATCTTAACGCCGAGATATCCAAGATACTCACAGATTGCCTTTCTGCTCTTAATATCGTTTTCACCGACTCCTGCGGTAAATGCGATCGCGTCCACGCCATTCATGGCAGCGGTATAAGCGCCGATATATTTTGCCACACGGTAGATAAATGCCTGAAGCGCAACGCCGGCCAGGTGATTGCCCTCTGCTCTTGCCGCCTCAATGTCGCGGAAATCACTGGATACGCCGCCGCTCATGCCGAGTACGCCGGATTTCTTATTCAGGATGTTCAGCATCTCATTGATGTCAATTCCCTCTTTGTTGCAGATAAACTGGCAGACAGCCGGATCGATATCTCCGCTTCTGGTTCCCATAATCAGGCCCTCCAGAGGAGTAAGTCCCATACTGGTATCCACACATTTTCCTCCGATGGAGGCAGAAATGCTTGCGCCGTTGCCCAGATGGCATACGATAACCTTGGCATTCTCAGGGTCCAGTTCCCCAAACTTGATAGCCTCGCCTGATACGAACATATGACTGGTTCCGTGGAAGCCGTATCTGCGGATACTGTATTTTTCATAATATTCATGAGGAATTGCATACAGATATGCTTTCTCCTCCATGGACATACCGAACGCGGTATCCCATACTGCCACATTTGCCTTGCCCGGCATAACAGCCTCACATGCCTCAATACCCATCAGATTTGCCGGATTGTGCAGAGGTCCAAGGTCAAAGCACTCTCTGATCACTCTCTTCACATCATCATTCACCACGATGGACTCACAGTAGGTGGTTCCTCCGTGAAGCACACGATGTCCGACAGCAGTGATTTCATCCGTGCTTTTCACCACGCCGTGTTCCGCATCCTGAAGCGCCTCCAGAACCAGTCCGATTGCCACCTTATGATCCGGCATCGGCTGCTCTGTGATATATTTATCCTTTCCGGTGGGCTGATGGGTCAGCTTAGAGCCTTCAATACCGATTCTCTCACACAAACCTTTTGCTACTACACTCTCGTCGTCCATATCGATTAACTGATATTTCAGAGAGGAGCTTCCGCAGTTGATAACTAAAATTTTCATGATTATGTAATCTCCTATACTTTATATTCTACCCCACAATACCGCTTTATTGCTTATCGTACAATTTCACCATATACTTCTCTGCCGCAGCCGGCCGCATTGGATTCATCGGTATCAATATGCATAGCCAGAGCAAATTTCGGGCTTACGCGCACAACCACATCACCGAATACAAGGCTTCTTCCGTCTGTGTCAATCTTAACAGACACAACATCCTTATCCTGAACTCCAAGCTTTTCGGCATCCTCCGGAGTCGCATGGATATGGCGCTTTGCCGCGATAACGCCTTCCTTCAGTTCCACTTCACCGCAGGGTCCAACGAGCTTGCATGCTCCGCTGCCAGCCACATCGCCGGACTCGCGGATCGGAGCCGCAACACCGATGGAACGCGCGTCAGTCAAGGAAATCTCAACCTGGCTGACAGGTCTTACCGGTCCGAGAATAGATACTCCCGGCATCTCCTTCTTCGTTCCGACTACCGTTACTCTCTCTTCACAGGCATACTGTCCCGGCTGGGAAAGATCCTTTTTCTTCGTAAGCTGATCACCCTTTCCGAATAAGG
>VSNE01000202.1 GCA_009774155.1 Lachnospiraceae bacterium | reverse complement strand
CATATATACAGTCCAGGCCTGCATTCATCTATCTGAAACCCTGCGCACATTTCCTCCGCCACCCGGATTCCTGCCAGATAGCCGTCCTCTGCGTTTTTCACAGGGTCAATCACCACTTCAAAGTTTTTCTCTTCTGTTAAATACCTTTTGATCTGCTCCTTCAGCTCAAATCCCACATTATCACAGCCTAAAGCAATTTTATTTTTCTTCATATTTCACCCCGCCGCAAACAAAATGGTCAGCAGCCGCCATGCGCCCTGCTGACCATCCAGAATCACTTAGATTTCATCGTCAATTTTAATGACAGCTTTTACAACCTCATTCTTCTTATTGACAGAATCTTCAAAGGCCTGCTGGATATGATCCAGTGTGTACTCATGAGTGGCAACCTTTTCAAGCGGCGCAAGTCCTGCCCCTGCAGTGGCAACACTCTTCGGGAACATATTTACATAGCGGAACAGCGACTTGATCCGAAGCTCCTTGGCCATAACCTGACCGAAATTATAGGTCAGCTCCTCTTCCGCGGACATGCCGACCAGTACAACCAGTCCCCCGCGGCGTGCAATGTGGGCGGTCTGCGCAATCGTAAACTTGCTTCCCGCAGTCTCAAATACCACATCCGGCCCCCGCCCGTCCGTCAGCTCTTTAATTCTTGCAATCGGATCTTCCTTTCCGCTGTTAATCACATAATCGGCGCCAAGCTCCTTCGCTTTCTCAAGACGGATATCCTCAAGATCGCATACGATAATCTGACTTGCGCCCCGCGCCTTGCATGACATCATAGTCATCAGCCCGATACAGCCGCTTCCAAGAATAACTACCGTATTTCCAACAGTAATCTCACCTTTTTCCGCCGCGTACATGCCGGTTGCAAACGGCTCAACAAGAGCTCCTGCTTTCGTATTCATTCCTTCCGGAAGCTTAAAGCAAAGATCTGCCTGGAAGGAAACATATTTCATATAGCATCCCTGTACAGGCGGCGTTGCCCAGAAGATAACATCCCTGCACAGATTATAATGTCCGGATTTACAAAATTCACATTTCCCGCATGTGATTCCCGGCTCACAGCATACGCGATCGCCCACCTTGAGATCTGTAACATTGGCGCCGACCTCCACAACTGTGCCTGCGCACTCATGTCCCAGCATAAACGGGATATCCCTGTCCTTCTCAACCCTAAAGGTACCGCAGCGTCCGTCATGGAAATAATGGACATCCGAACCGCACACGCCCACATATTCCAGTTTAATCAGAACCTTATCCGGATCAACCGGCAGCTTTACTTCCAGCTGTGCTTTGATTTTCTCTTTTACAATCGGATCTTCGACGATATCAAGATGCTCTTCATCCACCACGATCATCCTGTCTACCTCTGTCATAAATGCGCCTTTGTTAATATACTTCTTTTCTGCCATTTCTTTTAAGAAGCTCCCTTCCTGATTTTTACTTATTTAAAACAGTGCCCGGCAGCCCATAGAGCGCCAGGCACCAATATCACGAAACCACATCCAAGCTAAAACTAAATTACCAGGTTCGATTGTTGTTTATTAATTGGCAAGAGAACCGTCTGCGCTGATCTCTCCGGACTCCACATACATATCAATGTACTGCTGTACTGTATCGGAATTGATTGCAGGAGCCTCCACATAAAATTCCACATCCGTAGGAGCCTTTTCACCCTTCAAAACGGCTGCCGCATTTGCGATACACTGCTCAGCAAGCAGGGAAGCATCCTGGAGTGAAGTTCTGGTCAGAACCCCTTCCTGAACAAGCAGACATCCCTGTGCATTTCCGTCCACGCCGTAAGCGAGGAAGGTCGGCTTTCCATCTGCATCAAAGTAATCGGAGTTACCGCGGACTGCCTCGATTGCGCCGGCTGCCATATTGTCATTCATGGAGATGATTGCATCGATCTTGGTTCCGCCCTGTACCCATGTTTCCATCAGAGTAAGCGCTTCATCACTGTTCCAGTTTGCATAATCTTCGTACAGAATCTTTACATCCGTTCTCTTAGAGAAAAATTCCTGCTCCCAGCCTACCCGGCGTCCGTCAGAGTGGAAGTTATTGGACGGTCCCATCAGAACTACTACATTTGCATTCTCCGGCACTTCCTCAACTGCAATCTTTGCGCTTACAGCCGCCTGCTCGACAGGGTCCGCATCAACCGTTCCGGTTCCTTCCAGAAGGGAGGTGTCATCCGAGCCGTCAAGATCGCCCTGATGAACCGCCGGATTGGTGGTAATTACCGGGATTCCCGCATCTACTACCTGTTTGATATACGGAGCAGACGCCGCATTGTCGTTAACCTGAACAATCACTAAATCATATTCCTTCGTCACGCAGTCCTCCAGAATACCGTTCAGCTTATTATCATCCGCCTCACCGCTGAAGTAGTCCAGCGTAATCTCCGGATATTTTTCCGCTTCACTGATCATCTCACGAGTCAGCCAAGCAGCAAAGGTATCTGCGCTTGCACGCGCAATAAATGCCACACGGTAATCTCCCGAAGCCTCTTCGCCCGCGGGTTCTTCTGTATTTTCCGCCTCCTGTGCCGGTTCCTCTGAGGCTGCTGGTTCCGAAGCCGCCGGTTCCTCCTTAGCTCCGGAGCCGCAGGCCGCCATTGACAATGTCATGGCCACGGTAAGCGCTAAAGCTGTCAGTTTTCTCAATTTCATAATAAATCCTTCCTTTCCTTTCTGCTTGGTTCATAGTTTCTATAGCATACGTCAGATAAATTTCTGCCGCATTATGCTCCTCCTACTTTTCCTTCTTCTCCTCATCCTTTGGGGCAATGATTACCTTGGTTACTTTTCCTCTCTTGCTGAAAATATCTGCCGCAACCGCAAGCACTACGATCAGTCCCTTAATCATCTGCTGAATATAGGAATCAACTCCAATCAGGTTCATAATATTTTCAAGAAATGCAATAATGAACGCGCCGGCCACCGTTCCTGTTATCGTTCCGATACCGCCGTTCATGGAGGTGCCTCCTACGATTGCCGCGGTAAGTCCGGTCATCTCATAGCCGACTGCGCCGTTGGGAAGTCCCGCATTGTTACGGGCCATAAAAATAACTCCCGCAAAGCCGACCAGCATACCGTTGATAATATAACTCATATAAATGCTTCGTTTTACATTGATGCCGCTTGCCTCTGCCGCATTGCGGTTTCCTCCGATTGCATAGAGACTGCGTCCCCAGCGCGTCTGAGTTACCAAATACCACATAGCGATTGTAATCAGAATCAATATAATGACGGGAAGCGGAATCGGTCCGACCATCCCCTGTCCTACAACCGTATAATTGCCAAGCTGAAGAATGTTGGAGCCCCCGCAGTAGTAAAGAGCAATTCCGCGGGCAATCTCCTGCATGCCAAGAGTTGCAATAAATGCAGGTACCTGAACATTTGCCACAAAAAATGCATTGAACAGGTTGCACAGAATTCCGACCAGAATCGCTGTCAGAATCGCCAGCACCAGCGAGCCTGTGCTTTTATACACCGCAATGGAGAGCACGCCGCTTAATGCCAGTACAGATGCCGCGGACAGGTCAATGAAGCCTTCCACAATCAGAATCATTTCGCCGTATGCAATCAGAAGCCCCACACATGACTGTCTCATAATATTGATCAGGTTATTTGATTTTAAGAAATAAGGGCTGATCATACTGCATATGGCAAACATCAAAACAAGTACAATATAGATAGAATGTTTCTGCAGGCTCTGCTGCAATTTAGGCTTATTATTCATTATTCCGTTCCTCCCTTTCAGCTTTTCATCAGACCAGTCGCGCACATCATAATGCGTTCCTGTGAAAATTCATCTCTGGACAGACATCCTGTAATACGGCCCTGGCACATGATATAGATACGATCGCACATACCAATCAGCTCTGCCAGCTCTGACGAGACCATGATAATCGCTTTATCTTCTTTTACAATCTCCGTCATCAGCTTGTAGATCTCAAACTTTGCGCCTACATCAATACCCCGGGTCGGCTCGTCGAGAATCATTACATCAGGCTCGCAGAGCATCCATCTTGACAGCAGCACCTTCTGCGCATTTCCGCCGGAAAGAGATGAAATCGGAGTCTCCAGGGTGGGAGTTTTTACCTGCATTTTCTTAAAATATTTTGTTACGTTCTCACGTTCCTTTGCCCGGTGGGTATATCCTCCGTATATATAGTTTTTCAGGCTGGCAATACTTGCATTTTCCATAACGCTTCTTACCGGAATCAAACCATATTCGCGGCGATCCTCCGACAGCATAATCAGGCCGTTGTCAATGCTCGTTCTCGGATCTTTCAGCCGGAGCTCCTTCCCGTTCAGCATAGCAGTGCCTGAATCATGATGATCCAGTCCGTAGACCGCGCGCATCGTCTCCGTCCGTCCGGCTCCGACCAGCCCGGCAAAGCCTACAATCTCGCCCTTCCGGACGTAAAAATTAATGTCCTCAAAAATATTTTTGCAGCAGAAATTTTTAACCTCCAGCGCAACCTCTCCAATGGGCACCTCCGTCTTCGGATATACATTTTCCAGCTTACGGCCTACCATCTCCCCAATGATGATATTAGTAGCCTCCTCAATATCGCTCTGCTCCGCGTTTTCCGGAAGCAGATCCTCCACTCTGTGGGTATTTACTACAGAGCCGTCCCGGATTACGGTAATATCATCTGCGATTGCAAACAGCTCGTCCATCTTATGAGAAATATAGATAATGCTTACTCCCTTTTCTCTTAACTCCTCAATCTTACCGAACAGCAGCTCCACCTCTTTCTGAGAGATGGATGAGGTAGGCTCATCCATGATGATAATCTGCGCATTGTTGGTAATAGCCTTAATAATCTCCAGCATCTGAATATCAGAAACCGTCAGCGTCCTCAGCGTCTGTGTGGGAGAATACGACAGGTTCTGTTCCTCCAGGAACTTTTCCGCCTCCGTGCGAACCAGCTTCCAGTCAACCTTTCCGAACCCGTTTACCGGAAGCCTTCCAAGAAAAAGATTCTCCTCCACAGTCAGATCCGGAACATAATTCAACTCCTGGGCAATCATGGAGATTCCATGCTCTCTCGCCTGAATCGGGTTCTTGATCTCTACCGGCTCTTCATCAATATAAATCTGTCCGGCGTCGGCTTTATATATTCCATTGATAATTTTCATCAGAGTAGATTTACCCGCGCCGTTTTCCCCGCACAATGCATGAACGGTGCCTTTACGCACGGCGAAATCAATATCCGTCAAAGCCTTAACGCCCGGAAAAGATTTGGAAACATGCTCGACCCGCATTTTGATCTCTTCCATTCTCATCCCCCCACTTTCTTCTTTAACTGCAAATCATTCAATCACACCCGGAAAACCTGCAATTATTATTTAGT
>VSNE01000201.1 GCA_009774155.1 Lachnospiraceae bacterium | reverse complement strand
CGTGATCGGCGGCGGTGTGCTGGGATTAGAGGCAGCCTGGGAGCTTAAAAAGGCAGGACATTCGGTGACCGTTCTGGAGGCTGCCCCGGTTCTGATGGGACGTCAGCTGGACGCCGGTTCCGGAGAGTGGCTAAAGCAGATTGCAAAAAAGAGCGGAATTGAGATTCGGACAGGCGCTGATATTGTATCCATTGACGGAAAAGAGCAGGTGACCGGAGTGACGCTGGCGGACGGGGAAGCTTTTCCCGCCGAAATGGTTGTTGTTTCCGCCGGAGTCCGCGCGAACACGGCTCTTGCGCGGAAAATAGGACTGGAGGCTGCAAAAGGCGTCCTGGTCAACAGCAGAATGGAAACGAATCTGCCAGGTGTCTATGCATGTGGGGACTGTGCGGAGTGTCAGGGGATTAACTATGCGGTCTGGCCTCAGGCTGTGGAAGAGGGGAAGACAGCAGGAGCCAATGCGGCAGGAGAGGAGCTGGAATATGTACCTACAGCGCCGGCTCTTACCTTCCATGGGATGAATACCGCTTTGTTTGCTGCGGGAGACAACGGGAAAAATCCGAATCTGCTCTATAAGACCGTGGAATTTCAGGATATGGGGAAAGGTCAGTACCGGAAATACTATTTCCGCAACAACCGTCTGTGCGGAGTGATTCTGCTGGGAGATTTGTCGAATATGGCCGAGATGACACAGCTTCTGGAAAAACACGCATCTTATGAGAGAGTAATGGAGAAGGCATAGAATCACGGTCAATGGGAACTGTTTGGAAAAAATAGTTCCCATTTTTCCGGTTTTCGGGTAAAATAGAGGGCAGAAATGAGGAAGCATTATGGATTTTTACAGAAGAATGGCCCTTGTCTGTGCCTGTATTCCAAGCGGACAGGCTGCGACCTATGGGCAGATTGCCCTTTTATGCGGAAAGCCCCGGAATGCCAGACAGGTTGGAGCCGCGTTAAATCGCGGTCTGGCAGGAGATGATATACCGGCGCACAGGATTGTGAATGCCAGGGGAGGCTTAAGCGGGGCAGCGGCATTTGACATGCCGGATCTTCAGAAGCGGCTTTTGGAAGAGGAGGGTGTGCAGGTGACCGGCCGGCCGGGAAGCTGGCAGGTGGATCTGGGCAGGTTCGGATGGAACAATACGATAGAGGAAGCGCTGGCGCTGACAGAGAAATTTAAGCGTCTGGGAATATAGAGGAGAGCTCCTGCAGATAAGAGCCGACAGTAAGGACCTTTGTATGAACCGGAATAAACTGGGCAGTAAACTGGCAGGCCATCTGCTCCGATGCGCTGCTTTTTCCGGAGACAGCGTCCTTCAGGTAGAAAATCTGCACGCCTGCGTCAATCAATCCTTCCACAGTGAACAGGACGCAGCACTCGGCAACCACTCCGGATATCAGAACCCGGCGGTAGAACGAAAGCTGTTCCATAATCTGAGGAATGGAGCAGGCAGAATAGGTGGACTTGTCATAGAAGGGCCATTTCATAAGATAGGGCTGAAGCTGCGGGACAATCTGGTTCAGAAAAGGGTTGCTGTTGATATGGGAATTGTTTTTGTTGTATTGCTTCCAGCATCCGGACGGATGCTCAGAGGCAATATACCGGGTGAAGACGACATCATATGCTTTTTTGCAAAAGGGAGAATCCAAAAGTCTTCGGATCTGTTTTAAAGCAGCAGGCATGGACGGGCATTCCCATGGCTGTCCCGGCATATAGACATTCTGCATATCAATGATCAATAATAAATCCTTCAATCTAAAACCTCCCATAGGATGTTCCTGCTGAACTGTAGTATGGGAGGTTTTTTGTGTAATTATTCCAGAGTTAAGTCGCCCTCCTTGATCCATTTCATCCGCCGCAGAATTTCACAGAACAGGGCACTTAAGACAGCGGGCAGAACAAAGCAGATAAGTATAAGTCCGATCCAGTCCATGGCCGTAACAGAGGCTTTGGTTCCGGCTGCAATATCTGCAAGCCATCCGGTATATACGCCGATCTGTCCGACCAGGCCGCAGGTGCCCATGCCCGAGGACACGGCGGGACCGTTCATCTTCATGGAGAACAGACAGGTGGCAACCGGTCCGGTAATGGCGGAGGCCAGCGTGGGCGGTATCCAGATACGCGGATTTTTCACAATATTTCCCATCTGCAGCATACTGGTTCCAAGCCCCTGGGATACGAGGCCGCCCCACTTGTTTTCCTTAAAGCTCATAACGGCAAAGCCGACCATCTGAGCGCAGCAGCCGGCAACCGCAGCGCCTCCGGCAAGGCCGGTCAGGCTTAGAGCGGCACAGATAGCGGCGCTGCTGATCGGCAGGGTCAGCGCGATACCGACGATGACGGATACGAAGATTCCCATAAAGAAGGGCTGCAGATCCGTTGCCCACATAATCAACTGTCCGACTGCGCTGGCTGCGGTTCCAATAGAAGGCGCCCACCAGACAGACAATACCACTCCTGCCAGAATGGTGACAAGAGGGGTGACGAGGATATCGATCTTGGTCTCCTTTGAGACAGCCTTGCCGCATTCCGCTGCAAATATGGTTACGACGAGAACGGCCAGAGGGCCTCCTGCCGCTCCCAGCTCATTGGCCGCCTGCCCGACGGCAAGCAATGAGAACAATACAAGCTGAGGCGCCTGCAGGGCGTATCCGATGGAGATGGCCATGGCAGGACCGGAAACGGCCTTTGCATAGCCTCCGGCAGTCTCCAGGAAGGGGATGCCTGCCTGCTGTCCCAGTGTGGATATAATCGTTCCGATTAATAAAGAGGCAAATAAGCCCTGCGCCATGGCTCCGAGAGCGTCAATGCCATAGCGTTTTGCGGAAAATATGATATTCTTGCGTTTTAAGAATTCATGGAAGCCGCTGGTTTTGTTTTCATTCATTTTTTTCCTCCGATAAACAGACTGCCCAAAAGGGCATCCGGCAATGGCGGCATAACTGACAAGACATATGCCGTACAGATAACATAGCATATATAAGGGGAAAAAGCAACCCCGGAAGTTCTCTATAGCCCGAAGCGGAAAAATGTGCTATACTTCCCATAAGAAATTTGAAAGGAGAACAAGGATGGTTCGTAAAGCAGAGATAAAGACTGTAGAGGGTCTTAGAGGAGGCTCGGGCATTGTGGAGCTGCATCATATTTTAAAACCGGAGGAGCTGAACGGCCATGGCAGAATGTATGCGCTGGTAAAGATGGCTCCCCACAGTACGATTGGTTTCCATGAGCATATCGGGGAGACAGAGCCGTACTATGTCATATCCGGCCACGGCATATTTATTGATCATGAGAAAAACCGGATTCCGGTAGGGCCTGACAATGTCTGCCTGATTGAATGCGGACAGAGTCATGGATTTGAGAACAATTCCGATGAAGAGCTTGTTTTGATGGCATTGGTTTACAATGAATAAAGAAAATACTAGGAGGGCAGAGAATGTCGACAGAGACGATTACACCGGAAGCTTATCCGGAAGGAAGCAAAGAGGAGAATCCCAAGGTGTCAGAGGAGACGCTGGCAGCAGAGGTAAAGGATTTAAAAAATGCGTATGCGCTGTTTTCTCCGGCCACCAATATGCCGTATGTGGAGTGTGAGGATGAGAATTTCAATGATCAGGTTTTTCTGTATGAGGCGGAAAAGGATGCCAAAGCAGCCGCAGAGGAATACGAGGAAAAGGGCATTCGCGTAACGGTAAAGGAATTAAAGACCGTAGAGGTCTATGTTCCGGTAAATCCCAGGGAACCGGAGGGACAGAAGAAAAAAATGTATTTTAACCAGGTGCGCCAGCATCTTGGAATCCTTCCTTTTATAGGTGTGAACGCGCTGGGATATCAGCCGGCAAACGGTGAGCTTAGGACGCTTGAACTGACGGAGATTCTTCCGGAGGGATTTGAGAATAGAATTGAGGGCAATCCTGTTTACCAGCCTAATGTACAGCTTACGGGAATTTATCTGATGCAGGAAGCGCGCAGGAAAAAAGAATTTGTAGACAGGAAGCATCTGCAGGAACTGGATGAGGAATTTTCCTCTAATCTGGTGAAGGCCCGGCTCTTTCTGGCGGTTCTTCCTCCGGAAGGGTATGAAAAGGAGGATAAGCTGAATCTGAAGGAATGCAGACTTCCGTATTTAAAGCATCAGAACGGAGATAATTTCTTTCCGGTATTTTCGGACATATGGGAGTTTCAGAAATATGCGCGGAATAAGAAGGAGCTTCGGCCGATTCAGATTCCGTTCCAGGATATTACGAAATTCTGGGTAAAGGATGCAAAGGCATATATGCTGAATCCTATGGGATTTTCTGTACCGCTGACAAAAGAGATGATTCCAAGACTGCTGGAGCGGTTCGGCGTCAGCCAGAATCCTTCCTGATTGCGGAAGAAAATAACCCCGGAGTGGAGGCGTTTTCGCACTCCGGGCAGTCTTATGCGTTATGACGGTATCACATGGACTCCGTGTGCTGTTCCCTTTTCCACCAGATATAAGACATGATCCCCGGAAGGATGCAGGCAGTCATAACACAGAGAAAGGTTCCCAGATAGACAGATTTCCGGCTGGGAAGAAAAGCGCTGATCAGCATGAACAGTCCGGTCAGAAAGAAGCATTTGCCGCCCAGTCTGTGGGTTTTTCTCCATACCTCGTCGCTGGAAAGCGCCCATGGGGTTTTAATACCCATATAGAAGTTGCTCTTAATCTTTGGCAGAATATTTCCGATAAACAGAAACAAGATACCGACTCCTGTCATAGTAACCATGGGAACGGACACTGTTCCCGGACGGAAGGACTCGAGAAGGATGATTCCGTTCATGGCGAGCATGAATATTTGCATTATAACGCAGAATGAGTCATAGTAGGCGTCAAATTTCCGGTAGTTTTTCCGGCGCGGATCGATTTTGGGAAGCACATCCACCATGAAAGCAAAGAAAACGGCCATGCCGCACATAAGGAAAATCTGGCCTTTGCTGTTATAGGTGACGGAGCCGTCTATATTCCAGTGCATGGGAATCTGTTCCGGAAGAGACGGATAGCAGAATGCGGCCAGCAGAACGCCGCCTAAAGAAAGCAGATAGTTGACAATGCGCAATTTACGGTTTTTCATAGTCTGGTTCTCCTTTTTTTAAAGACATTATCCAATTCAGAATATCATCCAGTACGGTTGTGTTTAATGTATAGAGAATATATTTCCCTTTTTTTTCATCATCGATAAGACCGGCGTTTTTTAAAACAGAAAGATGGTGAGAGAGAGAGGCTCCGGTAATGGGGAAATGCTCCAATATCTCTCCCGCAGTCATGGGACCAGCCCTCAGCAGGCTTAAAATCTGCCGCCGGGTTGGGGCGGACAGCGCCTTAAAGCTTTCCTGAAATCCCATAAGAAAATTCTCCTTTTATATTATTTAGATA
>VSNE01000200.1 GCA_009774155.1 Lachnospiraceae bacterium | reverse complement strand
AATGAAGGCAGAGGAGTTTATCTCAGATGAGGAGGTCCGGGCGGCTCTTGCGTATGCGGACGAGAATAAGGACAATCTGGAACTGGTGGATGCCCTGCTTGACAAGGCGGAGCTTTTAAAGGGACTTACCCACCGGGAAGCGTCTGTTCTTCTGGCATGTGAGGACCCGGAGCGTATTGAGAGAATGTTTGCGCTGGCGGAGAAGATTAAGAAAGATTTCTACGGAAACCGGATCGTAATGTTCGCCCCGCTTTATTTGTCCAATTATTGTGTGAACGGATGCGTTTACTGTCCGTATCACGCAAAAAACAAACATATTGCAAGGAAAAAACTGACTCAGGAAGAGATTCGCCAGGAGGTTATTGCCCTGCAGGATATGGGCCATAAAAGACTTGCCATTGAATCGGGCGAAGATCCGGTGAACAATCCTATTGACTATATTCTTGAGAGCATCAAGACCATTTACTCTATTCAGCATAAAAACGGCGCAATCCGCCGTGTGAATGTAAATATCGCGGCAACGACGGTGGAGAATTACAGAAAGCTGAAGGAGGCCGGCATCGGTACTTATATTCTTTTTCAGGAAACTTATCATAAGGAAAGCTATGAGAAGCTGCATCCGACGGGACCAAAGCATGACTATGCATACCATACAGAAGCCATGGATCGGGCTATGGAGGGCGGCATTGATGATGTGGGACTGGGCGTTCTGTTCGGGCTGGAGCTGTACCGCTATGAATTTGCCGCTCTTTTGATGCATGCGGAGCATCTGGAGGCGGTTCACGGAGTCGGCCCTCATACCATCAGCGTTCCGCGTATTAAGCATGCCGACGATATTGATCCGTCTGCCTTTGACAACAGCATCAGTGACGATATTTTTGCTAAGATCTGTGCCCTGATCCGAATCTGCGTACCTTATACGGGCATGATTATTTCCACAAGAGAATCTAAGGCAGTCCGTGAAAAAGTTATCCGGCTGGGCGTATCCCAGATCAGCGGCGCATCCAGAACAAGTGTGGGCGGCTATGCGGAGGAGGAGCCGGAGGAAGAATGTTCCGAGCAGTTCGATGTCAGTGACAAGAGGACTCTGGATGAGGTTGTCCACTGGCTGATGGATATGGGATATATCCCGTCCTTCTGTACGGCCTGTTATCGGGAAGGCCGCACCGGCGACCGTTTTATGAGCCTGTGCAAAAGCGGGCAGATTCAGAACTGCTGCCACCCGAACGCTCTGATGACGCTGAAGGAATATTTGATGGACTATGCTTCTGAAGAAACCAGGGCTATCGGAGAAAAATTAATTGAGGCGGAGCTGAACAATATTCCAAGAGAGAAGACGAGAGAAATCTGCGCGGATCATTTAAAGAAAATAGAAGAAGGAATCCGGGACTTCCGGTTTTAAAGGAGGTATATATGGGACTAAATGACACTCCTTTGGCAAACCGTATCCATATCGGCTTTTTCGGAAGGCGCAACGCGGGTAAATCCAGCGTTGTCAATGCAGTGACAGGGCAGGAGCTGGCAGTGGTTTCCGACACAAAGGGCACGACCACAGACCCGGTTTATAAGTCTATGGAGCTTCTGCCGTTAGGGCCGGTGGTGATTATTGATACGCCGGGCTACGACGACGAGGGACACCTGGGGGAGCTGCGTATACGTAAAACAAGACAGGTTCTGAACAAGACAGATATTGCCGTGCTGATTGTGGATGCCCTGGAGGGAAGGGGAACCTGTGAGGAGGAGCTTCTTCACCTGTTCAGGGAGAAGGAACTTCCGTATCTGGTTGTTTACAATAAGTCGGATCTGCTTACAGATATCCCGCAGGCAGGCGAACGTGAGATCTATGTGAGCGCTCTGGAAAAAAGGGAAATTCATGAACTGAAGGAGAAGCTTGGGGCGCTGGCTCCAAAAGAAGGGAACGGCGTCCGCCTGGTGGCGGATTTAATCGGCCCGAAGGATTTTGTGGTACTGGTAACGCCGATTGATTCGGCGGCTCCGAAGGGGCGTATGATCCTTCCTCAGCAGCAGGCCATCCGGGATGTGATTGACGCAGATGCGGCAGCGATAGTGGTAAAGGAATCAGAGCTGAAGGAAACACTTGAAAATCTCGGGAAAAGGCCGTCTCTTGTGGTGACGGACAGTCAGGCGTTCGGCCGTGTATCAAAAGACACCCCGGAGGATATTCCGCTGACCTCTTTTTCCATACTAATGGCGCGCTACAAAGGGATTCTGGATTATACTGTGCCGGGGGCGGCTTATATAAACCGGCTGAAGGACGGAGACAGGATTTTGATTGCGGAGGGCTGCACCCATCATCGCCAGTGCGATGATATCGGAACCGTGAAGCTGCCCCGGTGGCTTCGGGAATATACCGGAAAGCAGCTTTCCTTTGAATTTTGCTCCGGAACGGAATTTCCGGAGGATCTTTCCGCTTACGCAATGGTTCTGCACTGCGGCGGCTGTATGCTGAATGAGCGGGAGATTCGCTATCGGATGAAATGCGCGCGGGATCAGGGGGTTCCGATGACGAATTATGGAGTGGCAATCGCTCATATCCATGGCATTTTAAAAAGAAGTATTGAGATGTTTCCGCATCTGGCAGCAGAATACCCGGATGAAAAGAGGTGAAGAATGAAGGTTTCTACAAGGGGAAGATATGCGCTCCGAATCATGCTGGATCTTGCTCTGGCGGATTCCAGCAAGCCGGTCCGGGTAAAGGAAATTGCGGAACGGCAGGGAATTTCAGAAAAATATATGGAACAGATTATTTCCATTTTGAACAAGGCCGGGTATGTACGCAGTATCCGGGGGCCTCAGGGAGGATATTTTCTGACCAGAAAGCCGGAGGAATATACGGCGGGCATGATTCTGCGCCTGACTGAAGGCAGCATGGCTCCGGTGGAGTGCCTGGAATATGAGGACTGTAATTGTTCCAGACAGCAGGACTGCGTCACATTTCTTTTGTGGAAAAAGCTGGATGACGCGATCCGGGGTATTATTGACGATGTGACGCTGGAGGATTTGGTAAGCTGGAGCCGGGAACGGGGACAGGATTATTCTATCTGAATAAACAGGAGGAACCGGGAGGGCTTTGCTTCATGGCGAAAAAGAACCAGAAAAAAACAAAAAGTAAGATTGTGTCCGCAGCGTGGAAGCTGTTCTATGAACAGGGCTATGAGGATACGACGATTGAAGAAATTATAGAGGAATCCGGGACCTCCAAAGGCTCCTTCTATCATTATTTTGAGGGAAAGGATGCTCTTCTTGGCTCTCTTGCCTATATGATGGATGAGAAGTATGAAGAACTGGAACCGATGCTTGCCGAGGATGCGGACAGCTATGAAATTCTTTTATATTTGAACCATGAGCTTTTGACCATGATTGAGGAATCCATCAATATCGAGCTTTTAGCAAGGCTTTATTCGACCCAGCTGACGACGAGAGGGGAGAAGCCGCTTCTGGACCATGGCCGTACCTACTACAGGCTGCTTCGGAAAATCATAGCCCGGGGAAGGGAACAGGGAGAACTGACAAAGGCGTTAAGCGTCAGTGAAATGGTGCATTATTATGCCATGTGCGAGCGTGCCCTGCTCTATGAATGGTGTCTGAGAAAGGGGGAGTATTCCCTCTCTGAGGAGGCGTCCAGAAAGCTTCCGATGATGATCCGAAGCTTAAGGGCAGACTGAATACTAGAATGCATTCTGCACTTTACTCTGTATTGCATCCTGCTCCTTCTTGTGCTAAAATGCAAAAATAGTGCGAAAAATAAGCTGTTTTTTGCAGAATAAAAGTAGAATGAGAGGGAGAATAAAACATGACATCTACAAAATTACTGATGCTTTTGGCGATTGTGGTATATCTGATCGTGGTTGTAGGCATTGGTGTGGTTCTGGCAAAGCGGAACCGTACCACAGAGGATTTCTATCTGGGAGGACGTAAGCTGGGGCCGTTTGTGACCGCCATGAGCGCAGAGGCATCTGATATGAGCAGCTGGCTTTTGATGGGACTTCCGGGGGTTGCTTATGTAAGCGGGCTGGCGGACGCCTCATGGACTGCCATCGGTCTTGCGGCGGGTACCTATGTAAACTGGCTGGTGGTAGCCAAGAGACTTCGTTATTATACTCATGAGTGCGGCAATGCGACGACGCTTCCGCTGTTCTTTTCCAACCGTTACCGGGATGAGAAGAAGATCCTGTCCGTTATCGCCGCAGTGCTGATTATTATTTTCTTTGTACCCTATACGGCATCCGGTTTTGCTGCCTGCGGAAAATTATTTTCCAGTCTGTTCGGGTGGGACTATCTGCCTGCCATGGTAATCAGCGCAGTTGTCATTGTGGCATATACAACGCTGGGCGGGTTCTGGGCGGCAAGCACATCCGACTTTCTGCAGAGTATTATCATGACCATTGCGATTATTGTCGTATTTGGTTTCGGCATTAACAATGTAGGAAGCTTCGGTGCGGTAATTGACAATGCCAGGTCCATGGCAGGCTACTTCAGCCTGACCCAGATTCACGATGCTCAGACCGGCCTGGCAGCTCCTTATGGGGCGCTGACTATTGCCTCCATGCTGGCATGGGGACTGGGATACTTCGGCATGCCTCATGTACTGCTCCGCTTTATGGCGATAGAAGATGCGGAAAAGCTGACGCTTTCCAGAAGAGTTGCATCCGTGTGGGTTGTGATTTCTATGGCAGTGGCGATCTTTATCGGAGTCATCGGCAATGCTATGACGGGCGTAGGTTCGATTCCGAAGCTGGAGGATGCGGAGACGATCATCATCACGATCTCCGATCTGATCTCCCGGCATGGAGTGTTTGCAGCTCTGACTGCGGGCGTGATTCTGGCAGGTATTCTGGCGGCGACTATGTCCACGGCAGATTCCCAGCTTCTGGCCGCGTCCTCCAGCGCTTCCCAGAATATTCTGAAGGAAGTGTTTATGAAAGATATGAGCGAAAAGGCCGGTATGATGGCGGCGCGTATCACGGTGCTGGTTATTGCTGTGATTGGCATGTTTATCGCAAGAGACTCCAACAGCTCCGTATTCCAGATTGTATCTTTTGCCTGGGCGGGCTTCGGGGCATCCTTTGGGCCGCTTGTGCTGATGGCATTGTTCTGGAAACGCTCCAATATGCAGGGCGCTCTGGCAGGTATGGTCAGCGGCGGTATTATGGTTTTTGTATGGAAGTTCCTGGTGCGTCCTATGGGAGGCGTGCTTGGTATCTATGAACTGCTTCCTGCGTTTCTGGCAGGGCTTGCAGTAAATGTTGCGGTCAGTCTTCTGACTGCGGAGCCGTCCGGGGAGATTCAGGAGGAGTTTGACCGCGTGGCGTCTATGAAATAGAAGATAAAAGATAATCGAGTAGGAGGCGGTGACTAGCCGCCGTCCTCTCACACCACCGTGCATACCGTTCGGTACACGGCGGTTTCAAT
>VSNE01000020.1 GCA_009774155.1 Lachnospiraceae bacterium | reverse complement strand
CTTTATGACAAGAACCGCCTTTTTCAGGCATTTTCCTGCAGCGGCGTCAGTTTGCCTGTCTCTGTATCAATCACAAAACCGCGGATAGTAACATCCTTTGGAATCAGCGGATGGCTGCGCAGAAAATCCACGGTCTCCTGCACCGAACCCTCCAGGGAATCAAAGCCTCTGAGCCATTCCTCAAAGTTCACGCCGCAGTAACGCATCATATCGATATCGTGCCGGGAAATGCCTCTTTTCAGCAGATGCTCAATCATCATATCTGCGCTCACATTCGCCACGCCGCAGTCTGTGTGGCCAATCACCATCACTTCTTCAACTCCCAGTTCAATAATGCCGATCAGAAGGCTTCTGACCGCGCTGTCAAACGGATTCGTAATCATTCCGCCTGCATTCTTAATCATCTTCACATCGCCGTTCTTAATCCCAAGCGCTGCCGGAAGCAGCTCCACAAGCCGGGTATCCATACAGGTCAGAATCGCAATCTTTTTGTCCGGATATTTACTGGTCTGGAATTTCTTGTAGCTGCCTTCCTCTACAAATTTCTGATTGTGCTTCATCATCTCATCAAGCATATACTATTACCTCCTGTCACTCATTAACTTTTCTGTTTTCTCATTATAACATAACTCTGCAGTTTTTGACAGTAAAGGAAATGAATTACTTATAAAATCTTTTCCGTTTTCCTTTCAGAGCCCTCCCGTTTTTATCCGTCACTCTACAGTCACGGATTTTGCCAGATTCCTCGGCTTATCCACATCCAGACCTTTGGCGCAGCTTACATAATACCCCATAAGCTGCAGCGGAATGATGGCCAGGCTGGTCGTAAAGTGCGGATCTGTCTTTGGAACATATACCGTAAAATCGGCAGTATCCTCAATGGAGTAATTTCCGTAATTTGTAAGTCCCATTAGATATGCCCCACGGCTCTTCACCTCCACCATATTGGAGAGCGTCTTCTCAAACAGATGATCCTGCGTAAGCACACTGACAACCAGAATACCGTCCTCCACAAGAGAAATCGTGCCGTGCTTCAGTTCTCCGGCAGCATAGGCTTCCGAATGAACATAGCTGATCTCCTTCATCTTCAGACTTCCCTCCAGGCTGATAGCATAGTCAATGCCCCGCCCGATAAAGAAAATATCATGAACATTGGAAAATTTACTCGCAAACCACTGAAGCCGCTCCTTGTCTCCTAGAACCTTCTCAATTTTATCCGGCAGCGTCATAAGCTCCTGTACAAGATCGGCATAGCGCTGTCCGTCAATAGTTCCTCTCGCAAGCGCAAACTGGACAGCCAGCAGATAGCCCGCAATAAGCTGGGTGCTGTAAGCCTTCGTAGTAGCCACCGCAATCTCCGGACCTGCCAGAGTATAGAAAACATTGTCTGCCTCCCGGGGAATGCTTGAGCCGACCACATTGACGATTGCCAGTGTGCGGATTCCTCTGCTTTTAGCCTCCCGAAGGGCTGCCAGGCTGTCCGCAGTCTCTCCGGACTGGCTGATAATCACTACCATAGAGTCCTTATCCAGCAGCGGATTCCGATAACGGAATTCCGACGCCAGATCCACCTCCACCGGAATCTTCGCCAAATCCTCAATTACATATTTGGCGGTAACTCCCACATGATAAGCGCTTCCGCAGGCCACGATACAAAGACGGGAAATCCCCCGGATTTCCTCATCGGACAGCCCCACCGGGCTTAAATCAATCCTTCCGTCAGCAACATAAGAATTGATGGTGTCCCGGACAGCCTTGGGCTGCTCATGGATTTCCTTCATCATAAAATGCTCAAAGCCGCCTTTTTCCGCAGCCTCCGCATCCCATTTGATTTCCACAGGCTCCTTTTGAATCTCTTCTTTGTCAATGTTGTAAAAAGCTGCCTGATCCTCTGTCAGTCTGGCAATTTCCAGGTTATCAATATAATACACGCTGCGGGTATATTTTAAGATAGCCGGCACATCGGAGGCTATAAACGTTCCCTGGTCATTCTGCCCTACAATAAGCGGGCTGTCCTTACGCACAGAATAAATCACTCCCGGCTCTTCCTTTACCATAATTCCAAGGGCATAGGAACCGCGCACACGGAGCATAACCTTAACGATCGCTTCCAGCGCGCTGCCCTGATATTTCTTATAGTAATAATCGAAAAGCTTTGTCACCACCTCCGTATCGGTCTGGGAATAGAAGGAATAGCCGCTCTTTATCAGCTTATCCTTCAGCTCCAGATAGTTTTCAATAATGCCGTTATGCACGACAATAATGCTCCTGTCATCATTAAAATGAGGATGGGCGTTCACCATAGAGGGCTCCCCGTGGGTGGCCCATCTGGTATGTCCGATACCGCAGCTTCCGGGTACGGCCCTGCCGCCGTCGGTCTTTTCCGCAAGCTGTTTTAAACGTCCCTTGACCTTTACAATCTCAATCTTGCCTGAATCATCATTTTTCACTGCAATACCTGCCGAATCATATCCCCGGTATTCCAGCTTTGCCAATCCGTCCAGCAGAACGGGCGCAGCCTGAATCCTGCCTGTAAATCCAACAATTCCACACATACATGTAAGCTCCTTTTATTCATCTTCTGAATTTTATGCCTCTGATTTTTTCACTATAACACGGCTCCTTTTTTTTGACAACTCAGAAAAAAAACGGTCGTCCTCATTTCCCTGACGCTTCCGCCCCCAATCCTGAAACAGCGTTTCTCTTCCATTGTTAAAAATATTTTCTGTCTTTATCTATATTGTACAACTCTGTCCCTTTGTCACTAAGAGTTATGGACAAAGATGACAGAAGAAGAAGTTGTGTTTTCTATGATTTATGGATAAAATATAAAATAAAGAGGGAAGGGGGAGTGAAATATGTCAGTTGATTTTTCGGATTCTTCTGCTTCCCGGCATCTCACCTCCCGGCAATGTACGATCGTTCAAATCGTGGCAAAAATGGCCGGCAAGCCAGTGCCTGTCGGAGCCATTTCCGAAAAAATGGGAATTTCATCCAGAACCGTTCTCCGGGAATTACCTGCCATCGAACAATGGCTCGATGAAAACGACTTCACCTTTATCCGCAAGCCCGGAGTGGGTCTGGCCATCGTAGAGACGCCGGATACTTTAAAGCTTTTGGAAGAACTGCTGGATGCGGAGCAGGTTCAGACAACCTGTACGCAAAGGGAACGAAGGCGCCGGATTCTGGGCGAACTGCTCTTTGTCAGGGAACCGGTCAAATCTTATGTATTCCTGTCCCGGTTTCATATATCGGAAGGAACGCTTACAAAGGATCTGGATGCTCTGGATCAATGGCTTTCCACTTACCAGCTCCGGATTCTGCGCCGTCCCGGCGTGGGAATTCTTCTGGAAGGCACGGAAACCGCCTACCGTCAGGCAATCGCCAATGCGGCTCTGGAATTTATGGATGAAGGCGAGATTCTGAAGATGCTGAGAGGAAACGAAAGCCAGCAAAGTCCTCTGGATTCCAAATTTTTTGAAAACCGTCTGTTCAGCTTTATCGATCCTCAGATTGTGGCGTTTGTGGAACAGATTCTGTCAGAGACAGAGGAAAAACTGAATATTAAATATACGGACAGCGGCTATATGGCTCTGATTGTCCATCTCTCCCTTGCCATCCGCCGTCTGCGGTCGGGAGAAAAGATTGAGATGGACCCCCATGAGCTTAACAACCTGAAGGAGCTTCCGGAATATCCCGTGGCTGAGCAGATTGCCGGGCAGATCGGGAGAAAGTTCCGGCTTACAATTCCTCCGGAAGAGGTTGGCTTTATCACCATGCATCTGTCCAGCGCCCGCATCTGGCCTCAGACACGCCGGGCCCGCAGCCAGCTTCAGTCCATCAACACAAGACAGGTAGTCATGGCAATTGTGGAACAGGTAGAACAGGAAATCGGACTTCCGTTCCATACCAGCGGGAGGATGATCGAAGAGCTGACCAGCCATATGGATTCCATGATCAGCCGTCTCTCCATGAATATTCATCTGGACAATGCCCAGGGAGATACGATCCGGCAGAACTATCCGGATATCTACCATGCGGTGGAAAAAGCCTGCGGACTTCTCCGGGAGCTTTTGTATATCGAAGATATCTCCTCCTCGGAAATCACCTTTGTAGCCATGCATTTTGCGGCGGCGGCGGAAGCCTTCCTGGCGGAGCAGAAGAAAATAGCGGTCGCGGTCGTCTGTCCCAGCGGTATGGGCGCTTCCCGGATGCTGGCTGCAAATCTGATGCGCTCTCTGCATAATATTGAGATCCGGCAGATTATGTCCGCCTTCAGCATCCGGCCTGAGATGCTGAGAGAAAACGGCATTGACCTGGTAATCTCCACGGTTCCTCTGGAAATAGAATTTCCTTCCGTCTGCGTCAGCCCCATTCCTCAGGCACAGGATATGCTGATCATCACCCATGCGGTGGAAACTATCAGCGCAAAAAGGGAAAGACAGCTTCAGCCCGAAGAAAAAAATGCTTCTTCGGATCTGAACATTACATGGAAGGATATCCGCTCCCTGACCCGGACCGGAGAGGAAATTTCACAGCTTTTGGATCACTTCCTTATCCGGAATTTATCCGGCGTCGCCAAGGTAGAGCACCTGCTTGGCCATGCGGCCGGCCTGTTTGCAGACAGCATTCTAAGCCGCCAGATGATTGGTCAGGATCTGGCAAAACGAGAAGCAGTGAAGCACACCTTTATCCCGGAGCTCGGCATCTATCTTCTGCACTGCCGCACGGCAGGAGTCCGGCACTGCAGATTCGGCTATCTGAAGCTGGAGCATCCGCTTTTTATCCCGGAAGGGACTGTAGCAGGAGCCGTACTTCTTCTGGCGCCTCAGTCTGACGGGGAGGAATGTGTGGAGGTCATCAGCAGAATCAGTATGCTGCTGGTGGAAGACAAACGATTTTTACAGGCGCTGCAGCGCGCGGACACGGCCCTGGGCCGCGGTCTCGCTGAGCATTCCCTGGTAAAATATTATCAAACTCTTATCAATAAAAGAAAAGGAGATGGAAAACTATGAAAAATTTTGCTCAGAAATTTGGTAAATTTCTCTCTGGAATGGTAATGCCCAACATCGGCGCATTCATTGCATGGGGATTTATTACCGCCCTTTTTATTCCGGCCGGATGGCTGCCTAATGAAAATCTTGCCTCCATCCAGACACCGATCCTTACATACCTGCTTCCGATTCTGATCGCTGCCCAGGGCGGCAAAATGGTCGGAGGAGACCGGGGCCGCGTCATGGGCGCTATCGCCGTCATGGGATGTATTGTAGGATCTGATTACACAATGCTTATGGGCGCTATGGTGATGGGCCCGTTCGCAGGCTGGGTCATCAAAAAATTCGACGAGGCTATGGACGGTCATATGCCGGCAGGCTTTGAAATGCTGATTAACAACTTCTCTGTCGGAATCTTTGGTATGATTCTGGCAATTCTGGGATACTACGTCGTAGGACCGATCATGGGCATCATCCTGTCGGTTCTGACCGCAGGCGTACAGATTCTGGTGGACTTAAGCCTTCTGCCTCTTGTTGCGGTATTCATCGAGCCTGCAAAGGTACTGTTCCTGAACAATGCCATCAACCACGGCATCTTCACTCCTATCGGTATCTCACAGGCGGCGGAAACCGGAAAATCTATTATGTACATGCTGGAGGCAAATCCGGGCCCGGGACTCGGCGTTCTGCTGGCCTACTGGATGTTCTCCAAGGATAAGATGACAAAGGACTCCGCGCCGGGCGCAATCATCATCCACTTCTTCGGAGGAATCCATGAGATTTACTTCCCATATGTGCTGATGAATCCTATGGTTATCGTGGCGCCGATTGCCGGAAATATCTGTGCAATCCTGTTTTACAGCATCACCGGCTGCGGCCTGGTAGGCGCATCCTCCCCGGGGTCCATTATTGCATTTATGTCCATGAGTCCGCGTCCTCAGATGCTTATAACCTTCCTGGGCGTTGTCATTGCGGCAGGAGTTTCCTTCGTAATTGCCAGCCCTATCATTAAGATGTCCGGCGCTAAGAACCTGGAGGAAGCCCAGCAGCAGATGTCCTCTATGAAGGCGGAATCCAAAGGTCTCTCCGCTCCTGTCAAGGACGCAGGAAAAGTGAAAAAAGTTGTATTTGCATGTGATGCAGGCATGGGCTCTTCTGCCATGGGCGCAACAAAATTCCGCAACCGCGTAAAAGCCTCCCGTCCGGATCTGACCGTAATCAATACTTCTGTGGATAATATCCCGGCGGACTGCGATATTGCGGTTGTACAGACGACGCTGGTAGAACGCGCAAGGAAATCCGCGCCGAACGCACAGATGGTTACTATCCAGAATTTCCTGGCCGACCCGGCATTAGACGCGCTTTATATCCAGCTTACAACCGGCGACGCTGCAGTCGTGGAATCCTCCGCGGAAAATACAGAGCCGGTGATTCCGACTGCTGTTCCGAACAAAAAGGTTATGATCGCAGAAGGTATCCGCCTGAACCAGACTCCTGTTACCAAGGAAGAGGCTATTCAGGCTGCCGGGGAGCTGATGTGCCAGTTAGGCTATGTGGATGCATCCTATGTGGACGCTATGCAGGAGCGTGAAAAGCTGGTAACTACTTATATGGGCATGGGAATTGCCATTCCCCACGGCACCACCCAGGCAAAAGGCACTGTGAAAAAGACCGGTATCGTTCTTCTGCAGTATCCGGAAGGCGTTGTGTTCGGTGAGGAAAAAGCAAACCTTGTCTTTGGAATCGCAGGCATCGGCGACGAGCATCTGGATCTCCTTGCAAAAATCTGCGAGGTACTGGAGGATGAGGCCGTATTGGATGAGATGAAGAACACCAATGATGTGGAGTGGATTTTAAAACAGCTCTCCTAAACTTAGAAAATATAGAAAAAGAGGTATCGTATTATGAAAACTGCAATTCAATTTGGCGCTGGAAATATTGGCCGCGGATTTATCGGAATGCTGCTGTCACAGGCAGGATACCGTGTGATTTTCGCAGATGTAAGCGCAGCCATTATTGATAAGCTGGCTGCGGATCAGGGCTACACCGTTCATGTTATGGACACAGAGGTAGAAAACGTTCCGATTACCAATATCACCGGAATCATGTCCGACGGCGAAGAGATTATTGATGAGATTGCCAGGGCGGACATTCTGACCACCGCTGTGGGCCTCCGGGTTCTGGGATTCATTGCTCCTGCCATTGCAAAAGGCATTCAGAAACGGTGCGCCCTGAAAACGGAAACTCCGCTGAATATCATTGCGTGTGAGAATGCAATACGCGCCACCTCTCAGTTAAAGGAGCATGTCTATAAGCTCCTTTCCGAAGAGGAGAAGGCTTACTGTGAAAAATATGTGGGCTTTGCGGACTGCTCTGTGGACCGTATCGTTCCTCCGGTCCGTACAGAAAATCCGGTAGACGTTGTAGTAGAGAAGTATTGTGAATGGAATGTGGAAAAAGCCTCTCTGAAGGGCGAAATTCCGGAAATACCTGGTATGAATCTGGCGGATAATCTGATGGCATATATCCAGCGTAAGCTTTTTACCCTGAATACCGGGCACTGCATTACTGCCTATACCGGCACTCTGGCAGGCTATAAAACTATCGACGAAACCATCGCAGATCCGAAGATTTATGCGCTGGTAAAAGAAGCCATGACCCAGTCCGGCGACGGCCTGATTAAAAAATTCGGTTTTGATCGGGAAGCGCATTATCATTATATTGACAAGATCATCAACCGCTTTAAAAATCCGTATCTGCAGGATGATGTAACCCGTGTGGGACGTGAACCGCTTAGAAAGCTGTCCGCAGACGACCGTCTCGTAAGTCCTCTGTCCACAGCCATGTCCTACGGACTGCCGGTTGACAAACTGATTCTTGGAATTGGCGCAGCTCTTCGTTACGATAATCCGGAGGACCCCCAGAGCAAGGAGCTGCAGGAAAAGATTGCTGCCAAAGGCGCTGCAGGCGCGTTCTCCGAAGTTTCCGGCATAACTGATCCGGAGCTTCTAAAGCAGGTGGAGGCTGCCTATGAGCAGGTGGCAGAGCTTTTCAAATAGGACGGACAGAAGGAATATCTTATGACTACCAGAACAATTACTTTAGGTTCTAAAGATTTCTTCCATGCAAGGCCGTCGGCCCGTATTGCCGGAGCTGCGAAGCTCTATGAGAGTGTGGCCATGGTTATGCTGGGAACTGAGATTGCAGATGCAAAAGATGCCTTTTCCTTAATGAGGCTAAGTCACCCGGACGGCTCATCTCTGGAGCTTCTGATCGACGGGCCGGATGAGCAGGCTGCCATGGAGGCAGTTCTGGATGTGATAAAGAAGGAATTTTCAATCGAATAGGTTCCCGGAAGCAAAAGGAACTGTCACAGAATACCGGCCTTCCTATATGGCGCCCGTATTCTGAGACAGTTCTTTTTTACATACATGCATCCTGAATCATCTGATAGATTTCCCGATAGCTCCTGCCATGCTTCCGGCACAGAGCCGTAATACTGCTGTATTCCGGAAAACAGCGCTCGCGGCCGTTTAAGCGGCATACCTTTACCTGGGCTTCCCCCAGCGGGGTCTGTACCATACGGGTTTCCCGCGGAAGAACCGTGCGATCCATAGGCAGCTTACGAATGCCGATGGTCGTTGTCTCCTCAAAGACAATCTGCTCCAGCCGTTCTACATCTTCCTCCGTGCAGATAATGTTCAGTTGATAGGCAGGGCGGTTCTTCTTCATATAAATCGGCGTATAATAGACATCCCTGGCCCCTGCTTCCATCAGGCGCTCCATCGTATAACCGAGGTTTTCTCCGCTGCAGTCATCAATATTTGTCTCCAGCTTACAGATCCGATCCCGCTCCTCCACGCCCGGGCGAATCAGCATGGCTCTTAGCATACTTGGCCGATCATAGTTTCTTTTCCCTGCTCCCATCCCGACTTTTTCTACGGTAAATGTGTCCGGAAGCTTCCCTGATGTCCGAATCGCCGCCGCTATGGCTGCCCCGGTGGGCGTCACCAGTTCTCCCTCTGTCTCTGTCACGCAGATCGGAAGCCTGTAAGCTTCTGCAATATTCACGACTGCCGGAACCGGCACAGGAAGGATGCCGTGCTGGCAGCGGACAGTCCCCTGCCCCTCATTCAGCTTCGGAATAATCACTTCTGTAATATTCAGGTTGTCCAGGCAGACCGCAGCCGCTACGATATCCACAATCGAATCCACTGCCCCTACCTCATGAAAATGTACTTCATCAACGGGAACGCCGTGCGCCTTCGCCTCAGCCTCAGCCAAAATCTTAAAGATACGGACGGCAATCTGCTTCGCACGTTCGGTCAGATCCCCATACCCGATCATACGCAGAATTTCAGGGAGTCCTCTGTGCCCATGGGCATGAACATGCGCGGTCTCCTCCGTGCGCTTATGTTCATGACTATGCCCGTTCTTATGATTATGGAGGGGTGCATGTTCATGCCCATGCAGATATTCCATATCATGATCATGGTTCTCATGCTCCGCATCCAGGATGACATGAAAATCACACATATCCAGTCCGGACTTTTTTACGCGGGTAACGGCAGTCTGAAAGCCTTCTGCCGGAAGGCTCTGCAGCGCATGCTCCAATACCTCCCGATCCGCTCCCAAATCCAAAAGCGCCGCCACCGCCATATCTCCGCTGATTCCGCTGCTGCATTCCAAATATAAAGTCTGCTCTTTTTTCTTCATGTGCGTAACTCCAGTCTCATTTTATGCTGATATAAAGTATAGCACAAAACATCCGCAGCCGCTACCCTGAAGAACGGACATGCCGGCAGCGCCGCTACACGGAACACGGACATTTCTTCCATCAGAAAAATCATATCGGCGCACAGTCCCGGAACGGATGCAGCTTCATATTTATTGATGTCTCAGCAGTTCTGCTACCAGCTCCGCACCCAGTTTTAATTCCTGCACACTTGTATATTCCCTCACGGAATGACACTTATGCATACCGCAGGCCAGAACAATTCCATGAATGCCGTGTTTGGCAAAGCTATTGTTGTCACTGCCCCCGAAGGTATCCGTCAGTTCTCCCGGAAGACCGAGACGGCTGCATGCTTCCACAAAGCGCATTACAGCCGGAGCCGTCTTTTCCGTCTCATATGCTTCCAAATCAATATGAAATTCCATCTCAAAATCCGCCCCTGCCGTTTCAGATGCCCGGCGGAATATTTCCTGGAGAACCTCTGTCTGAATCAGTGCTTTTTTATGGCTGAAGCTTCGTATCTCCCCTTCACAGACACATGTATCCGGCACAATATTCGCCGCGCTCCCGCCCTTTATCACCCCGATATTCAATGTGGTATCCCTCTCCTCATCTATATATCCCAACCGCAGGCGGCTGACGGCAGCGCTCATCACATAAAGCGCATGAATCCCCTCCTCCGGAGCGAATCCGGCATGAGACGCCCTGCCGTGAACTGTGATCCGAAAAGAAATCAATGTAGGAGCTTTAAGCGCCGCAGTTCCCGGTGTGCCGCTCAAATCCAGCACATACGCTTCTTTTGCACGGATTTTACCGAAATCAAAGCTTTCCGCCCCTTTAATATAAACCTCCTCCGCAATCGAAAACAAAATCTCCACATCCCGGTGGGGAATCCGCTCCTCCTGAAGATGCCGGATTCCTTCTAGTATCTGCACAACGCCGGCCAGGTCATCAGCGCCAAGAACCGTATCTCCGGCGCCGGTAATCCTTCCGTCCGCATGAAGCACAGCTTTTTTCCCAAGAGCAGGTCCGACCGTATCCAGATGTGCAGATAAAAGAATCGGAGTCCCCGGAACCGTCCCTTTCAGAAAACCATAAACATTGCCTGTATCTGAACCATAACGCTCTCCTGCCCGATCCTCTTCCACCCGGAAGCCAAGAGCCGTAAGCTTCTCCTTCACATAATCCGCCATCCGCCGTTCCCCAAAGCTTGGAGAATCTATCTGTACCATCTCTGCAAACTCTTTGCACAGCCGCTTTTTATCAATCATCTCTGCTCCCTGCTATTGAATCTTTTCATGAACGAAACGGATAAATTCTGCCGCTGCGTCCTCATCCTCCGCATATGCCGTATACATCTGTTCACCCATAGCAGCATGCATAAGCTCAGGCATACGTTCACACATCTTAATCCGCTCCCCGTACCTGACGAGAATCTCCTCATGAGAGTGCACATACTCATAGCAGCTCCGGCGGCTGGCATAGACACAGTAATGATGCCTGTCACTGTCCGGCAGGATTCTTTTGTCTTCCGTCACCATATCCGCCCATATCTGATAGACATCCGTCGAATGGGCAAAATTCATCATATCCGGCGTATACCCTCCGGCCGGACGCATGTTGACTTCCAGGCCGACAAAATCTCCGATCCTGCCAAGTCCGCTTCTGTCCTTTGTCAGACGGAAAAATTCCAGATGGACAAACCGGCTTTTTACCCCGAATGCCTTCACTGTTGCACGCCCCAGCTTTTTTAAAGCCTCCGGAATTTCCGCCGCCGTGTAATATGCAAGATCTATTTTTTCGTTCACGATATCCATAATAGACGGGGGCCATACGGTCATAGATTCAAACAAAGGTCTATAATTGGAGTCGGTAATCACATCATAAGAGCAGATATCTCCCTCCACAAACTCTTCTATCACATAAGGCTCCCTGGGAAGCTCCGCAAAAAATGCTTCCAGCGCTTCGTCATCCTCCAGTTTATATGTATCATTGGCTCCCACGCCGATATCCGGCTTCACAATCACCGGATATCCAACCCGTTCCAAAAACTCTCTGGCTGCCTCCAGTGTCGTAATCCTGCTGCAGCGGGCGGTCGGCACACCTGCCTTCGCATAATACGGCTTCATGGCCGATTTGCTTTTGAAGCACTCAATCTCATCAAGCTTTGTTCCCGTACTGATATTAAAATCCGTCCGAAGTCTTGCATCCTGCACGAGCCAATATTCGTTATTGGATTCCACCCAGTCAATTTTGCCGTATTTAAATGTAAAGAATCCGACAGCCCGCAGAACCTCGTCATAATCCTCAAGGGAATTCACCCGATAATATTCTGTCAGAGCATTTTTCAGATGATCCTCCAGCCCCTCATACGGACTATCTCCGATGCCGAGCACGTTCACGCCATTGCGGCGCAGACGGTCGCAGAAATTCCAGTATGTATGCGGAAACTGCGGTGAAATAAAAATAAAGTTCATATTCTTTCCATCCTTTCCTGAATGAAACGCATACTAAATAAAGTACTCTATAGATTTCTCCGGCGTCAGTTTTGTATCCCTGTTAAACAGAAGCACTGCCTCCCTTCCGTCAAAGGGCCCCAGTGCGTAGACCTCCTCTTTTTCCCGATTAAAATAATATTCCGGCACAATCCGGTTGTAACGGCACGGCTGATCCAGAACAAGCCGGATATCCTCCTGCTTAAAAGAGGTATCCCGGTAATACGGATCAAACATATATAACAGTCCGTCCTTTTCCCCGGTCAGCAGCACATAATGAGGCTCGTCATAGAAAAGCCGAACTACAGCCGCACCGCCCCGGCGAAGAGCATCATTTACATAGCTCTCGCTGCCCAGAAAAACACTTTTTCCCGATAAATACCGGGTGATAACGGGCAGGTGACCAATCTCCCCATAACCGTTCAGCCAGTTGCTTAAAAACATCATGGCCGCCCTGGATGTACCGTTTTTTCCCGGCGTTCCCTCCGCCCCATAGCAGTCCAGACAATACAACATGATATTTCGGATAATTTCCGGAGGTATCTCCTCCCGCTCAAACAAAAAACTGACGGCATTGAGCATAGCCGTGGGGCCGCAGTCATATTCGGATATCTGATAGTGAAGCGGATTTTTCATCTCTTTTCTCCATGCACAGCCTGTGCAAGCCGTTCAAGCGCTTCCTTTAATGTCGCTTTGGGGCATGCCATATTGATACGCTCAAAGCCGTCTCCGCCTGCGCCGAACATCGTTCCGCTGTCCAGCCACAGGCGCGCTTTGTCCACAATCAGGCTTTCTCTTTCATCCTCTGTCAGACCAAGCTCCCGGAAATCCAGCCATAGCAGATAAGTTCCTTCCGGCTCAATCAGTCCAATCTCCGGGAGCCGTTCCCTCAGATATTCCCTCACAAATATAAGATTTTTCTGTAAATACGTCTTTAAAGCTAAAAGCCAGGGCTCTCCCTCTTCATAGGCCGCCTGACAGGCAATAAGCCCCATCCCGTTGACCTGGCTGTAACCGGCCTGTGCGACTGCCTTATTAAACCTCCGCTTCAGATCATCGTTGGAAATAAAAATATTGGAAACCTGCAGGCCTGCCAGATTAAAGGTTTTGCTCGGAGCTGTACAGGTAACCGTAATATCCGCATATTCCGGCGACAGAGAGGCGAATACCAGATGCTTATGTCCCGGCCATACAAAATCGCTGTGTATCTCGTCGCTGATCACCAGCACTCCATGCTTCAGACAGATGTCCCCCAGCTTTCTCAGCTCCCATTCTTCCCATACACGGCCCACCGGATTGTGCGGACTGCACAGCAGAAACAATTTTACCTTGTTTTCTATGATTTTATTTTCAAAGTCCAGAAAATCAATTTCATACCGGCTTTTCCGAAGCTTCAGAGGATTATTCACCAGAATCCGGCCGTTGTCCGTAATCGCCTGACCAAACGGATAATATACCGGCTGCTGCAGCAAGACCGCCTCTCCTTCCTTCGTAAACGCGCGTATGGCCGCCGCGATGGCAAATACAACTCCCGGTGTTTTCACAAGCCAGTGTCTTTTTACCTCCCAGCCAAACTGCTTCTGATACCATGCGGACACAGCCCGAAAATAGTCCTCTTTTCCTTCACTGTATCCGAAGATGCCGTGATTTACCGCCCGTCTGAGTCTTTCCAAAATCTCCGGCGCGGCCGGAAAGTCCATATCTGCCACCCATAGAGGCAGAACCCCTTCCGGCTTTCCCTGCTCTTTCGCAAAATCATATTTCAGGCAGTTGGTTCCTCTTCTGTCTGTCACCTTGTCAAAGTCATATTTCATTTCTTTCTCCTCTAATGCCTGCCGGAGCTTTTTACTGAACTGCCTTAAATGCCTCCTCCAGATCCTGAATAATATCGTCAATATTTTCTGTGCCAATGGAAAGACGAATGGTATTGGGCTTAATTCCCTGATCCGCCAGCTCCTCTTTTGTGCACTGGCTGTGGGTCGTGGTGGCCGGATGGATCACCAGGGATTTTACATCCGCCACATTGGCAAGAAGGGAGAACAGCTCCAGATTGTCGATAAAGTCTTTTGCCTTCTGAGCGTCCCCTTTGATTTCAAATGTAAAGATGGAGCCCCCTCCGTTGGGGAAATATTTTTTATACAGCTCCTGCTGCGCCTTATCTTCCGATACGGACGGATGATGAACCGCCTCCACCTGAGGATGGCCATTCAGATACTTCACCACCTTAAGGGCGTTCTCCACATGGCGCTCCACACGAAGGGACAAGGTCTCCAGTCCCTGCAGAAATATCCAGGAATGGAACGGGGAAATCGTGGCGCCGGTATCACGGAGCAGGATAGCCCGAATCTTCGTCACAAATGCGGCTGCGCCCACTGCTTTTGTAAAGCTGATTCCATGATAGCTTGGATTCGGCTCTGTCAGGGACGGAAATTTTCCGGAGGCTTCCCAGTCAAATTTGCCGCTGTCGATGATCACGCCGCCTACCGTTGTTCCATGTCCTCCGATAAATTTGGTTGCGGAATGCACTACGATATCTGCTCCGTACTCTATGGGCCTTACCAGATATGGGGTTGCGAACGTATTGTCAACCACCAGGGGGATCTTGTGGGCATGGGCAATTTTTGCGATCGCCTCAATATCCACCACATCGGAATTCGGATTGCCCAGGGTTTCGATATAGATTGCCTTTGTGTTCTCCTGAACGGCGGCCTCCACCTCGCTGCAGTTAAAAATATCTACGAAGGTAGTCGTGATGCCGTACTGAGGCAGTGTATGAAGAAGCAGATTAAAGGAACCCCCGTAAATATTTTTGGCAGACACAATATGATCCCCGTTCTGCGCCAGATTTTCAATGGTATAGGTAATCGCTGCGGCGCCGGAAGCAACCGCAAGGGCTGCCGCGCCTCCCTCCAGAGCCGCAATTCTTTTTTCAAACACATCCTCCGTGGGATTGGTAAGACGACCGTAGATATTCCCCGGGTCTGACAGGCCAAAACGCGCGGCCGCGTGATCACTGTTGCGGAATACATAGGAGGACGTCTGATAAATCGGAACTGCCCTTGCGTCAGTCACCGGGTCCGGCTGCTCCTGTCCCACATGAAGCTGTAACGTTTCAAATTTAAATTTTCTATTTTCTCTTGTAATCTTCTCCGCCATTGATAGTTATCTCCTTCTGCTGTTAAGATGCTTTTAACCTGTTATCAGTTACTTGGTTATAATTACTCGGAGAACAGAGGAGTGGAATAATACCTGTCCCCGTTGTCCGGAAGTAATGCCACGATTGTTTTTCCTTTATTCTCCGGACGTTTCGCAAGCCGGACGGCTGCCTGGAGCGCTGCCCCGGAGGAAATGCCCGTCAGAATTCCCTCATGCTTTGCAAGCAGCTTTCCTCCTGCAAACGCATCCTCATTCTCAATTTTGATAATTTCGTCATAAATCTCTGTATTCAGCACATCCGGCACAAAGCCTGCGCCGATACCCTGAATCTTGTGCGGGCCGCTTTTTCCTTCGGAAAGAACCGGGGAGGAAGCCGGCTCCACTGCCACAATCTTCACGTCCGGATTCCGGGATTTCAGATATTCTCCCACGCCGGTAAGCGTTCCGCCCGTGCCGACGCCCGCCACAAAAATATCTACCTTTCCGTCCGTATCCTTCCAAATTTCCGGCCCTGTAGTTGCTTTGTGGATCGCCGGATTTGCCGGGTTCACAAACTGTCCCGGAATAAAGCTGTCCGGAATCTCCTTTGCCAGCTCTTCTGCCCTGGCAATTGCCCCATTCATACCCCTGGCGCCGTCTGTTAAAACCACTTCCGCTCCATATGCCTTCAGAATATTCCTTCTCTCCACACTCATAGTCTCCGGCATCGTCAGAATCATACGGTAGCCTTTGACTGCCGCGATGGAGGCCAGGCCGATTCCGGTATTGCCGGAGGTCGGCTCAATAATCACGGAGCCTTTCTTTAAGATCCCTTTCTCTTCCGCATCCTCAATCATAGCTTTTGCAACCCTGTCCTTCACGCTTCCCGCCGGATTAAAGTACTCCAGCTTTACCAGAAGAACCGCCTCCAGGCCAAGCTCCCTTTCCACGTTTTTCACTTCCACAAGCGGGGTATTTCCGATTAAGCCCAGTGTGCCTTTGTAAATATTGGACATTTCAATTT
>VSNE01000002.1:21655-27268 GCA_009774155.1 Lachnospiraceae bacterium | reverse complement strand
GTTTTACACGCTTCATAAGCGTTCCTTCCTATATAAACGAAATATAATTGTAAATAACCCTTCCAAAAAAAATCATCAGTATAAGATATCCCCATACAACCCCATAAGCCATCTTATCCCGGCTCTCATAGTGCAGAGGCTTCATCTTCGTCCTGCCGTTGCCTCCATGATAGCAGCGGGCTTCCATCGCCATCGCCAGGTCATTGGCACGGCGGAAGGCAGAGATAAACAGCGGCACTAAAAGCGGCACCATAGCCTTTGCCTTCTGGATCAGATTACCGGACTCAAAATCAGCGCCGCGGGCAATCTGGGCCTTCATAATCTTATCCGTCTCTTCCAGCAGAATCGGAATAAAACGAAGCGCAATGGACATCATCATCGATATCTCGTGAACCGGCACATGAATCTTTTTCAGCGGCCCAAGCAGCTTCTCCAGTCCGTCTGTCAGATCATTCGGCGTGGTCGTCAATGTCATCACAGACGAACCGATAATCAGATATACAAGGCGGATAGCCATAAATACTGCTGTCTTCAGCCCCTTGTCCGTAATCCTAAGAAACCCGAAACGCCACAGCACAATGTGCCCGTCGATTAAAAACAAATTGAAAATCACCGTGATCATCAAAAGCATAATGATTGCCTTCAATCCCTTTGTCATATATCCAAACGGAACCTTGGACATCCGGATTACCATGACCAGAAAAACCGTTGCCACCGCATAACCCAGCGCCCCCTTTGCCACAAACAGGGAAATCACATAGATCATCGTCGTCACCAGCTTCACTCTTGGATCTAACTGATGGATCAATGATTTTGCCGGATAGTATTGTCCCAGTGTAATATCTCGAATCATAATTTCACTCCTGTTATTTCCTCAGCCAGTTCTCTATTGCATCGGCCGCTTCCTCCACTGTGGTTGCATCCGTGTCCACGTCCGCGCCCTTCTCCTTCAGCTCCTGCATCAGATAAGTCACCTGGGGAGCCGCCAGGCCAATCTCCTCCAGTTCCCGAAAGTGTCGGAATACCTCCTTGGGTGTCCCGTCAAATCTCACCTGACCCTGGTTCATAACAATAATGCGATCCACATACCTTGCCACATCCTCCATGCTATGGGAAACCAGCACAACGGTAATGCCCCTTTCCTTCTGAAGTCTGCTGATCTGATCCAGAATCTCGTCTCTTCCTTTAGGGTCCAGACCTGCCGTCGGCTCATCCAGTATCAGCATCTGGGGCTCCATCGCCAATACTCCTGCAATTGCCACGCGTCTTTTCTGTCCGCCGGACAGTTCAAACGGAGAACGTCTGTAATATTCCTCTCCCATGCCTACCATCCGCAGAGCTTCCTTTGCCTTCTCCTCCGCTTCGGGAAAACCCAGATTTTTCGGGCCAAAGCTTACGTCTGTCAGCACATCAATCTCAAAAAGCTGATGCTCCGGATACTGGAACACCAGCCCCACCTTGCTCCGCAGCTCCTTCATGGAAAAGTTTTCTCCGTAAATATCTCTTCCATTAAAATAAATCCGCCCCCCGGTAGCATGTATCAGACCATTCAGATGCTGCACCAGCGTAGATTTTCCGGAACCTGTATGACCGATCAGACCTACAAACTGTCCGTCCGGAATTTCCAGATTGATATCCTTCAGCGCATGCATCTCATAAGCAGTACCCTCCGCATAGGTATAATTTACATTTTTAATTTTAATCGACATAGCTCATCCACCAGTTCTTCATTACTTAAAATTCCGTCCGGAAGAGGAATCCCTTTTTTCTGAAGCTCATAGGCAAGCAGCGTGGCCTGCGGCACGTCCAGGCGCAGTCTTTTGAGCTCCTCCACCTGGGAAAAAATCTCCTTCGGCGTTCCCTGCATCACCACTTTTCCGCCATCCATAACAAACACGCAGTCCGCCTCAATGACCTCTTCCATATAATGTGTAATCAGAATCACGGTAATTCTCTCTTCCCGGTTCAGCTTCTGTGCTGTCCGGATAACGCTTCTTCTTCCGTTAGGGTCCAGCATAGCGGTCGGCTCGTCCAGCACAATGCACCTTGGATGCATCGCCATCACTCCCGCGATCGCCACACGCTGCTTCTGTCCGCCGGACAGCTTATTGGGGGAGTGATGACGATACTTCAGCATCCCGACCGCGGAAAGACTTTCCTCCACACGTTTCCAGATCTCATCTGTGGGCACGCCCAGGTTTTCCGGTCCGAATCCCACATCCTCCTCCACAACCGTACCGATAATCTGATTATCCGGATTCTGAAATACCATTCCCGTATCCTGACGGATATCCCACAGCTTATCCTCATCCTTCGTATCCATGCCGTCCACCCACAGAATTCCTTCCGTGGGCACCAGAATTGCATTCATATGCTTTGCAAGAGTTGATTTTCCGGAACCGTTATGTCCCAGAATAGCTATAAACTCTCCTGCCTTTATATCCAGGCTCACATGATCCACCGCGCGCTTTACCGATTCCACCTTTCCTTCCTCGTCCAGCCGTTCATAATCAAATGTGAGCTTATCTGCCCGTATCATATCCTGTCTCCTTGCGTAATCAAATCTCATGGCAGGCCCTTTGCACCCGCAGTAAAACTAGGTAGATTATATCATGTATCTGTGAAAATTCAAGGAATTTAAGTTTTAAGTTCCCGCAAAATGTAATCTTTGGGGATAAAAAGGCTCCTCCCGGAAAGCGGGAAGGAAAAGCGCGCGTCAACTGCATCCTGAAAACACGTTTTCCGAGCGCGGTTTTGTCTGACAGTCCTTCCACACCAGATGAATCAGCTTCTGCTCCTTAAAGCACAGCTTCTCCGCTTTTACAAAGCCAAGCGCCTCTGCCGTCCGGACGGAGGCTATATTCCTGCAGTCAGACAGCAGATGAATCTCTGTCATATCCAGAGTGTCTCTGGCATATGCAAGAACTGCCCGCCCGCATTCCAGGGCATATCCCATCCTCCGGCGCCTGGACGCAACCATATAGCCAAGCTCCACAGCGTTCTCCAGTAGCTCCGATAAAAACACCCCGGCACGGCCCACAACCTGCCCGCTCTCCTTCTCCAGAACAGTCCACAGGCCAAAATCATAAAACGCGTAGGCATGGCGGATATACGCCTCCATAAATTCCAGCTCATCTTCCAGAGTCGGCTGCATGGGCCTTATATAATCGCTTGTGCCGGGCTCCCTCCAGATTTTATATAAATCCGGCACATCCTTTAGAATCGTTTCTCTGACGATCAGTCTCTCTGTCCGGGCAATCTCCACTGGTTTTCCTGCTTTCCGGCACGCATCCCTTTCCAGAAATGCAGGGTCCATCTCCGTATCCAGTCCTTCCCACATATAAAATGCCTCCTGTCTTCCTGTCATCTTACCTTGGAAATGCTGTTTTCGTCAATTGTCATCATGAAAAATCCCTTTACGGGAGTCTGTTTATCCGCTACAATAATAATCAGTACAATCAGAAAAGGAGAACAAAAAATGGCACAGAATCCAATTATTACATTTGAGATGGAGAACGGCGATATCATAAAGGCAGAACTTTATCCGGAAATTGCTCCCAATACGGTCAACAATTTTCTAAGCCTGGTGAATAAAGGCTTTTACAACGGCCTGAATTTTCACAGAGTTATTGAAGGCTTCATGATCCAGGGAGGATGCCCGAACGGAACCGGAACCGGAGATCCAGGCTATTCCATCAAAGGCGAGTTCAGTCAGAATCACTTTAAAAATGATTTAAAGCACACAGAGGGAGTCCTTTCCATGGCAAGAGCCATGCATCCGGACAGTGCGGGAAGTCAGTTTTTCATTATGCACAAAGCCTCCCCTCATCTTGACGGAGCATATGCCGCCTTTGGAAAAGTGATCGAAGGAATGGAAGCAGTTAATAAAATTGCAGAGACAGATACAGATCCTTTCGACAAGCCAATCATCCCGCAGATCATAAAATCCGTAACGGCAGAAACCTTTGGAGAAGAATACCCCGAACCAGAGAAAAAATAATCGTTATCCAAAAAAGAGCTGCCGCATGCCAGATAAATTTTCCGCATGCGGCAGCTCTTTCTATTCTGTGTATAAAAACAGCTTTTACACTCTTCTAGCTTCCAGCCTCTATAATCTGTCCGGTTACTTTTTTGTGCGGATCGTTTTTGCCTTTGACCAGGACGAATAAATTTTCTTGGATTTTCCGTTCACGGTAACCATCTTGTAAGTACGGATTCTTACATAATATTTCTTGGAAGACTTCAGCTTTAATATCTTTACAGATGTAGTTTTATTTTTATTAATTGTCTTAACCTCTGTCGTCTTTTTGGTAAATTTACTGTTTGTGGAATACTGAATCTCATACCCTGTCGTCTGACTGCTCTGTTTTTTCCATTTTACTGTAAATCCCTTGGATTTTGCAGTCAGTTTGGAAAGCGTTGTAGATTTAGGACAGATCGTAAAAGTCTTGGTAATACTTCCTGCATAAGAACCCTTTCCTGTAACCGTGACCGTTGCTATCCCTACCGCTTTGTTATTGCTGTATTTTACCGCATAGTCGGTCCCTGATTTCAGAACTTCGCTTCCGTATTTTACAGTCAAAGACGGTTTGATGCTTTTGCCGGTATAGGTCTGCTTGGCAATAGAAGACACCTTTGCTTTGCTTAAAGACTTCGGCTTTTTCAGCACCTCATATTCCTGATAAAACTCCTTAAAAAATTTCTTTGCATATTCCAGCCCTGCTGTTCCTTCGTAAACCTCCAGCTTTGTTCCTGCATGGGTGATCGCATAGCCCAGCTTTGTCACACTGGCAGGAATTCTGAGCTTTTTCAGGTTCCAGCATTTTCCAAAAATTCCTCCTTCAAGCTCTTGTATACCTTCTTCAAGCTCCACATCCGACAGCTTATCACAGTCATAAAAAGCAAACTCTTCAATTACTTTCACGCTGCCCGGAATCTTTACGCTTACCAGACTGTCACATTCCTTAAACGCATGCTTGCAGACAGCTCCCACCCCGTTTTCTATTATCAATGTTTTCAGGCTGGTACAGGAAAAGAATCCCCTGTGGGGAACTTCTTCCACGCTCCCCGGAATCGTAATGCTTTTCAGGCTGACACAATTTTCAAATACCCCTTCTCCAAGCTTTTTTATGTCTTTCGGCAAACGGACTGAATTCAGCTTTTTACATTCCTGAAACGCACTGTCCCCAATCTCTGAAACTCTGTCCGGAATATTTACGGAGCCAAGCTTTTCGCATCCCATGAACGCATATTTTCCGATATATGTAAGATTCTTTCCAAATACAACACTGCTCAGGCTGCTGCAGTCCTTGAATGCTCCGGCGCCGTCTTCAATACTTACCAGTCCCTCCGGCAACTGAATGCTTTTCATAGTATGACATTCAAAGAAAGCCTCTGAACCAATCTGGCTCACCCGGTGACCATCCAGAATATCGGGAACAATCACCTGTGCCGCAGTTCCCTCATAATCGGTAATCACTGCCGTATTGTCGTCCAAAACCTCATAATAAAAATCTCCCGATTTTCTCGCACCGTTGGCTATACCGGAACCATCAGTCTCCGAGGCTTTTGCCGGCAGTCCCGGCCCTGCTGCCAGCAGAATTGTCAGAAGTC
>VSNE01000002.1:0-21645 GCA_009774155.1 Lachnospiraceae bacterium | reverse complement strand
CCAGCATTCTTTTTCCACTGTATAAATTCATAATTTTTTCTCCTGTCAACTTAATTAATATTCCAGGTTTTCACACCAGCCTTCTGCAAGAATACTTCCGAGCCCCTGGAATTGCATTTTATAAAAATTTAAATCTGATACTCCCTCATAATCTCCGCAAACGCCGGCATGGAGTCTATAATGGTCTTTTCTGACACACAGTATGAAATCCGTACATATCCGGCACAGCCGAAACTGTCGCTGGGAACCACCAGTACATCGTGCTGCTTCGCCTTCTCCGAAAATGCATTGGCATCCGGCTCCAAAGACTTTACAAACAGATAAAAGGCTCCCTGAGGGCGTACGCACTCGTATCCCAGCTTTGTCAATCCGTTGTATAAAAGATCGCGGTTTCTGGCATAGGCAGAAATATCCCCCGTCACATCCGCACATCTGGCTACCGCCCTCTGAAACAGCGCCGGAGCGCACACATAGCCGAGAGCCCTCCCGGCTCCTGCTACGGCAGCCATAACCCTTCCGGAGTCCGCCATCTCATCAGGCACAATAATATATCCGATGCGCTCGCCCGGAAGGGACAGAGACTTACTGTAGGAATAACACACAATAGTATTTTCATAATATTGGGTCACATACGGAACTGTAAGTCCATCGTAGACAATCTCCCGATATGGTTCGTCCGTAATCAGATAGATAATTGTTCCATATTCCTTTTGTTTCTGTTCCAGCAGCGCCGCCAGCTTCTTTATTGTCTCCTCCGAATAAACCACTCCGCTTGGATTGTTCGGAGAATTGATAATGATCCCCTTTGTTCTGGGACTAATCAGCCTCTCAAATGCCTCAAAGTCAATCTGAAAGCTTTCTGTATCAGCCGGACTCACCAGAAGATTTGCTTCCGCATTCTCCACCCATACTCTGTATTCCGGGAAAAAAGGCGCAAACGCGATAAAATCGTCGCCCGGATTTGCTACTGCATGAATACTGATATTTAAGGAGGCCGCCGCGCCCACTGTCATATAGAAATTCTCAGCCGTAAAATGAGTTCCGAAACGCCGGTTCACGGACTCTGCCAGTATCTTTCTCACCTCCGGAATCCCGGATGCCGGAGTATAACCATGGAGCGCCTCGGCAGGCTCCTCTAAAAGCTCCAAAAGCGCCTGCTTCACCTGCGGAGGAGCCGGAATACTTGGATTCCCCAGGCTGAAATCATAGACCTTATCCTCACCGACAAGCTTTTTTCTCTCCAGTCCGTAGGCAAACAGCTCCCGTATCACCGAGCTTTTACTTCCAAGCCCGTACATTTTTTCGTTCAGCATCATTCCTCTTCTCCATGATCGCAGTCATCCTCTGTGGCCATATATTCTCTGGAGGATACCCGCTTCTTCACCCTCTCCGCTTCCACAGCCTCTGACAGCATTTCCTTGACCTGCTTTGCGCCCTTTATATTCTGGATATACAGCTTCGGCGTGGATTTGTCAACCGTATCGCAGATGATTGTGCCCAGCCCGAAAATCCGCTGCAAAAACGAGCGTTCCAAAGTCAAATCCATAATCCGGTAAAGACGTATTTCCTCCTCTTTGGTGGAAAATACTCCTGACTCCAATATAAGTTTTTCTGATGTACAGGTGTATTTTGTAAATGTCCACGGAAGTCCGAACAAAAGCAGACGTTTCCTGTCATTCCAGATAATGTCCATAATCAGTGTCTCCTTTCTTTTACTTTTATTTTATTATAGAGGATTTCTCAAGAGGATGCAATCTCCATTGCAGACCAACTCCAAATCCTCCTTACCGCAGAAACTCAGACTCTTTTCTCAAGGCATACGAGACGCACGCCGGGAATGCCGTTAAACAGGCAATCCACAATACCGGCTTCTCTGTATCCTAATTTTTCGTAAAGCGCTCTGGCACGGACATTTTTTTCGTTAGTATCCATACGCAGATAAGGACATCCTGTTTCTTTTCCCATATTTTCATAAAATTTTACAAATTTTCTGCCAAGTCCCCTGCTGTTTACAGACGGGGATACTACCAACGTATGAAGCACCAGCACTTCCTCGTCAGGCGCGTGATATTCCCAGTCCGCATCTGCATACTCAGGAACCTGCTGCCGGTTGATTCGGGCCGCCGCTACAATACGACCGTTCTCTTCCATAACATACAAATCACCTGCCCGAATGGCCGCTTCAGCCGTTTCTTCCGTAGGATATACGCCGCGCGACCAGCCAACAGTCATCCTTCCCTGTTCTTCCTCCGTATGGATTTCTTCAAAAATCGCAGCCACATCAGGAATATCTGCTGCATTGGCCTTTCTAATCATTCTTCAGCCCCCTTAAATCATATTTGCTGTTCCTCCGGATTAGACAAACAACATTGCTTATACAATAAAAAGCCCTGCGGAATCACCCACAGAGCTTTTTAAACCGTAAATTAAACCAACTCTAATACAACTTCCATAGCAGCGTCGCCTTTTCTCTGGCCGATTTTCACGATTCTGGTATAGCCTCCGTTTTTGTTTACATACTTTGGAGCAATCTCATCGAAAACCTTCGCTACCAGGTCCACTTCCTGTGCTTTCTTTTTGCCTTCCACAGGAGCCTTTGCAGTATAGAGAACCTTCAGCATCTGCCTTCTCGCATGAAGCCTGGAAGGAAGATCCTTTTTAATCTCTTTTTCTACTTCGTCGTATACAGTTACTTTCTTACCGTCAACAACTTCCTTGACTCTCTTGCCGTCTTTATCCTTACGGGCAACCTTTGCAGTAACCTTTACAGTCTCAAAGTTGTCTTTTTCTTTCACGCCCAGAGCAATAATGCCCTCAGCAATTTTACGTACCTCTTTGGCCTTAGCCTCAGTAGTAATAATCTTGCCGTTTAACAGCAATGCAGTTACCTGACTTCTCAGCAATGCTTTCCTCTGAGAAGAGGTTCTGCTCAGCTTTCTATACTTTGCCATTTTATTTCCTCCATTCGTTGCGCCCGATGCCATGCTTCTTCGGTCTTACTGACAAAGGGAGTGGCTGCAACCTTGTTATCATGCCCCGCGCCACGCGCCTTCGGTCTTACTGGTAAGGGACGAAAGGGATTTCTTTTCAAATTTACCGTACAAACCGGGAATCCGCCGCCGGCTGCTTCACAGCCATTGTTTATTCTTCACTCTGATTTAACTCCAGGCCAAGCTCCTTCAGCTTTGCAAGGACCTCCTCCAGGGATTTGCGGCCCAGGTTGCGGACCTTCATCATATCCTCTGATGTCCGGTTGCACAATTCCTCTACGGTATTGATACCGGCTCTCTTCAGACAATTGTAAGAACGTACGGATAACTCCAGTTCATCAATGTTCATCTCAAGAACCTTTTCCTTCTCATCGCTTTCTGTCTCCACCATAATCTCTGCGGATTTGGCATTTTCGGACAGATCGATAAACAGGCTTAAATGCTCGCTCAGAACCTTAGCTGCCAGACTGACAGCCTCGTCCGGAGCCAGAGTTCCATTTGTAAATACATCCAGAGTCAGCTTATCATAATCGGTAATCTGACCAACACGGGTATTCTCAACCGTCAGATTCACGCGTTCTACCGGAGTATAGATGGAGTCCACCGCAATTACGCCGATGGGCAGCTCATCATTTTTATTTTTGTCAGCGCTTACATAGCCTCTGCCCTTGGTAATGGTCAGCTCCATGTATAATTTACTGTCGGCACCGCCATTCAGATGTGCAATCACTATGTCCGGATTCAGGATATCAATATCCGGATCGCATTGAATATCAGCTGCAGTAACTACGCCTTCGCCCTCAAAATCAATATAAGCAACCTTTGCCTCCTCAGACTCGCTTCCATTCTTGATGGCAAGGCTTTTGATATTCATAATGATTTCCGTTACATCTTCTTTTACACCCGGGATGGAGCTGAATTCGTGAAGTACACCATCAATCTTTACCTGGCTGACTGCAGCGCCCGGTAAAGAAGAAAGCATGATTCTTCTCAGGGAATTGCCAAGGGTTGTACCATAGCCTCTTTCCAATGGTTCCACTACGAATTTACCGTATTTTTTATCTTCTGAAATTTCTGCAATTTCAATCTTGGGTTTATTAAATACTACCACTAAAAAGCCCCTCCTGTTCTGTGCTGGGTGACAAAATTTCCAGTTTTCAAAGATTATTTAGAATACAGCTCGACAATAAGCATCTCGTTAACCGGAACATCGATCATCTCTCTGGTCGGAAGCTCTTTGACCGCACCCTTCAGATTCTCCTGGTCAGCATCCAGCCATTCCGGAACCAGCCTGCCTCCCGTAGACTCCAGGATTGCTTTATAGCGGTCGGAGCCTTTGCATTTTTCTTTGATCTCAACCGTGTCGCCGGCTTTTACAAGATAAGAAGGAATATTTACCTGTTTGCCGTTTACCAGTACATGCTTGTGATCGACAATCTGTCTTGCTTCCTGACGGGTTCTTGCAAAGCCAAGACGGAAGATCACGTTGTCCAGCCTGGATTCCAGCATAACCATCAGATTCTCACCGGTCATGCCCTTCATACGATCAGCCTTCTCATAATAATTGCGGAATGGCTTCTCCAGCACGCCGTAGATAAATTTTGCTTTCTGTTTTTCTCTTAGCTGAAGACCATACTCGGAAACCTTCTTATTTCCTCTCTGAGAATTTCTGTTGGATTTTTTATCAATTCCTAAATAGATTGGATCCAAACCAAGGGATCTGCATCTTTTAAGGACAGGTGTTCTATTAATTGCCATCTTTCATACCCTCCTGATTAGACTCTTCTACGTTTTGGCGGACGACAGCCGTTATGCGGTACCGGAGTCACATCAGTAATGCTGACTACCTCAAGGCCGCATGCCTGCAGTGCACGGATTGCAGCTTCTCTGCCTGAACCAGGTCCTTTTACGAATACATCTACTGTCTTTAAACCGTGTACCAAAGCTGCCTTCGTAGCAGTCTCTGCAGCGGTCTGAGCTGCATACGGAGTAGATTTCCTTGAACCTCTAAAACCAAGACCACCAGCACTCGCCCAGCTTAACGCATTGCCCTCTGTATCTGTAAGGGTAACGATCGTATTGTTAAAAGAAGACTGGATATGTGCCTGTCCGCGTTCAACGTTTTTCTTAATACGCTTTTTTGTCACTTTTTTCGTAACCTTAGCCATCTCTAAACTAACCTACTTTCTTCTACTTTCTATGTTAATAAATTAATAAGTGCCCTGCTTTTATTTCTTCTTGTTTGCAACGGTTTTCTTAGGACCTTTTCTGGTTCTTGCATTGGTCTTAGTCTTCTGACCGCGGACCGGAAGACTCTTACGGTGGCGAACACCTCTGTAGCATCCAATCTCCTGGAGCCTTTTGATATCCATAGCAATCTGTCTTCTCAGATCACCTTCTACAATCTGAGTTGCGTCGATGACTGCACTGATTTTCTTCACTTCCTCGTCAGTCAGGTCTCTGACGCGGGTATCCGGGTTTACCCCGGCCTCTGACAAAATACGGTTGGCGCTTACTCTACCGATTCCGTAGATGTAAGTTAACCCGATCTCAACACGTTTTTCTCTTGGTAAATCTACACCAGCAATACGAGCCATTGTGATTATTCCTCCATCTTCTTCTACTACAATATTTTCCTAAATGAGGCCCGGATGATGGATTCCATCCGAATGCCCAAATGGGTAATGACCCATCCTTTCCGGTACTTTTCAACAATCCTTCCCGGTTTTAAGCAATATCATTTTCTGTCAGGCCATACGTTTGCACTTCGGGATACAAGCTGAAAACGCAGTCAAAATGAAACGCGGAACCCTTCAGTCTCTCTGAATAATCGTTCACTTTCAGTCTCTCTAATATATAATCAATCGTCCCACACAGCCGTGTGTTTCGATTGCAGCCGCACATACAAAAGAGCCGCAAGCGCTAACATTTACAGAATATAATCGAAAATACCCTTTGCGGATTTTCAACCGTTATAAATTAGCCTTGTCTCTGTTTGTGTTTTGGATTTTCACAGATTACTCTGATACTACCTTTTCTTTTGATGATTTTGCACTTTTCACAAATAGGTTTCACCGATGATCTAACCTTCACAGTAAAGTCCTCCTTTCATCGTTTCCTCTCTGAGGGTACACGCCCCCAAAATCATGCCTATATATTATAGCAGAGGCATACGGGGAATGCAAGTACTTTTTTCAACTTCTTTTCCGGTTCTTTTCCAGTCTTTATTTATCTCTCCAGATGATGCGCCCCTTGGATAAATCATACGGGGAAAGCTCAATGGTTACTTTATCACCCGGTAAAATACGGATAAAATTCATTCTCAGCTTGCCGCTGATATGTGCTAGTACCTTGTGGCCATTTTCCAGCTCTACCTGGAACATGGCATTTGGCAATTTTTCAATTACGGTTCCTTCAATTTCAATTACATCTGCTTTAGACATGTTTATCCTCCTGCCGGTCTTGGCTTTCTGATTGAATTATTTGCTTAATATGTCCATTCTGAAGCGGGCTGCTGCTTTCAAGGAGACTCCTTACCGGTTCCGGAATCCGATGAATAATCTGAATGTGTTTTTTCTTTTTTTTCTTCGGATTGTCCACGGTATGGCAGACTCCGTCCGCTAACCATACATATTCGGCTTCTGTCCGGATTATGATATAGAGTTTCCCATGGTCGTGGCCGGCCTTGGATCTGGCCAGCATTCCCGTTTCTATTCTTACCATATGCTCCTCCTGCTTCTATATATGAAGCGTCAGAATTTCCGGTTCACCGTCAGTAACCAGTATCGTATTTTCATAATGGGCGGAGACTGAGTGGTCTGCGGCGATAACGGTCCATTCATCATCCAGCCACTTTACCTCCCATGTTCCCATATTGATCATCGGCTCAATTGCCAGCGTCATGCCGGGAGCCAGCCTTATTCCCTTTCTCTTTTGACGGAAATTCGGCACCTGCGGGTCCTCATGAAGGCTTGTTCCGATTCCGTGGCCTACCAGAGCCTGCACGATTCCAAAGCCGAACCGGCTGACATAATCATCAATTGCCGCTGAAATATCAAACAGATGGTTTCCCGCCCTGGCATATTTAATGCCTTCAAAAAAGCTCTGTTTTGTCACATCCAAAAGCTCCTGTACTTTCGGGTTCACCTGCCCGACCGCATAGGTTCTTGCCGCATCCGAATGGTAGCCTTTGTAAATAAGTCCCGCATCCAGACTGACAATATCCCCTTCCTTCAGAAGCCTTTCTTTTTTAGGGATTCCATGGACAACCTCTTCGTTTACCGACACACAGATAGATGCAGGAAAACCGCCGTAATTCAGAAAATTCGGCTTACAGCCCAGTTCCCTGATAACCCTGTCCCCGCATTCGTTGATATCCATGGTAGAAATTCCGGGGCGGATGATCTTTCCCATTTCATCATGAACAATTTCCAACAGGCGGCCCGCTTCACGCATCAGTTCAATTTCTTTTGCAGATTTAATCGTGACGGCCATTTTTAAGCTCCTAAAATCTCTACAATTGCACGGAAAACATCTGCCATGTCCATAGTCCCATCCACTTCCTTCAGAATACCTTTTCCTCTGTAGTAGTCAATAAGCGGCTGGGTCTCATTATGATAAACGCCAAGACGTTTCAGAACCGTCTCCGGCTTGTCATCATCCCTGAGAATCAGTTCTGCCCCGCACGTATCGCAGATACCTTCTGCCTTGGTCGGCGCATATACCAGATGATAGGTTGCACCGCAGCCTACACAGGCGCGGCGTCCGGACATACGGTTTACAATCTTCTCATCCGGAACCTCCACATTGATTGCATAATCCACAGACTCTCCCAGGGAAGCCAGCGTTGCATCCAGACTTTCCGCCTGCGGAATAGTTCTTGGAAAACCGTCCAGAACATATCCGTTCCTGCAGTCCTCCTGCCGTACGCGATCCACCACCAGATCGCATACCAGTTCATCCGGCACCAGAGCTCCCTGATCCATATAAGTCTTTGCTTTCTTACCCAACTCTGTACCATTTTTGATGTTTGCACGGAAAATATCTCCGGTGGAGATATGAGGAATGTGATACTTTTCCGCAATCTTTTTTGCCTGGGTTCCTTTACCGGCGCCCGGTGCGCCTAACATAATAATCTTCATAATAGTTTTCTCCATTTTCTTCCATATTATACATAACTGGACAAGTATCGAAAAAAGCCTGTACGAAACTACCGCTTGGGTACTTTCCGTACAGGCTTCGTTTTACACTGATTTATGCAGCTTTGCTGTATTAATCGTTCAGGAAACCTTTATAGTAACGTACCAGCATCTGGGATTCAATTTGTTTCAGAGTTTCCAAAACAACGCCCACGATAATGATAATTGATGTTCCTCCAAAGGATACATCGGCTCCGAAAATACCGTTGAATACAATCGGAATTACACATACTATAATCAATCCTATCGCTCCGATAAATACAATGTAATTTAAAATCTTGCTGAGATATTCCGTCGTTGGTTTGCCCGGCCGGATACCAGGGATGAATCCGCCCTGGCGCTTCATATTGTTAGAAATTTCAATCGGGTTAAAGGTAATGGATGTATAAAAATAAGCAAAGAATACAACCAGCACAATGTATAACAGTAAACCAATTGAGTAAACCGGCTGATTCGGATTGCACCAGCTTGACTGGTTTAAACCTGTCAGAATCTTAGCACCAATACCGGTGCCTCCGGTCTTTCCCAGCAGGGATGCAATTACCCCCGGAAAGCTCATCAAGGAAGAAGCAAAAATAACAGGGATGACACCTGCTGTATTCACTTTTAACGGAATGTTTGTAGACTGGCCTCCAACCATCTTCCGTCCCTGCATCTTTTTCGCATACTGCACCGGAATTCTCCGCTCTGCATCCTGAAGAACGATAACAAAGACTACTGTCACCAGAACCACCGCAAGAATAACAACTCCCGCAAGCACTCCTGTCAGAATCGTTTTTCCATTAATGAACTGATTGTACAGAACTACAAAATCATCCGGGATACGTGAAACAATATTGATCAAAAGCACAATGGAAATACCATTTCCAACACCATGCTCTGTAATCTGTTCACCAATCCACATCAGGAATGCACTTCCGGCTGTCATTGCTGCGACAACCACAATCATGTTCGGAACATTTGCCTGCTCCAGAAGTCCTTTATTACCAAAACCGATAGTCATAGCAATGCCTTCGATAAGAGCCAGAGCAACCGTCAGATAACGGGAAATGGTCTGTATTTTCTTTCTTCCGTCCTCACCGTCCTTCTGCATCTCCTCCAATTTCGGAATGGCGATCGTCAGAAGCTGCATGATAATGGAAGACGTAATATACGGCGTAATACCAAGCGCAAACAGCGACATGCTGGTGAAAGACCCGCCGGTGAACGCATCAAAAAAATTAAATGCGTCACCAGTCTGAGCCGCAAACCACTCGGCAAAATAATTTCTGTTTACACCTGGAATCGGTAACTGGGAACCAAATCGTACAACTACCAACATAAAAAATGTGAAGATCAGTTTTTTCCTGATTTCTTCAATTTTAAATGCGTTCCGTAATGTTTTAAACATTAAATCACCTCGGCTTTTCCACCAAGAGCCTCAATTTTAGCTGCTGCACTTGCTGAAAATGCATTGGCCTGAACTGTAAGTTTCTTAGTTAATTCTCCATTTCCAAGAATCTTAACACCGTCCTTCGGGTTCTTAACAATTCCTTCAGCAATCAGAGTCTCTACAGAAACTACGCTGTCATTCTCGAATCTTTCCAGAGCACTCAGATTAATACCAACAATCACTTTGCTGTTGCGGTTGGTAAAGCCCCTCTTTGGAAGTCTTCTGTATAACGGCATCTGACCGCCTTCAAAGCCTGGTCTCGGCGCTCCTGAACGAGCCTTCTGACCTTTATGGCCCTTGCCTGCAGTCTTGCCATTCCCTGAACCATGTCCACGGCCTCTTCTGAAGTTGTTGCTCTGTTTAGAGCCTTCCGCGTACTGTAAATTCGATAAGTCCATTATGGCACCTCCTTAACTTTGCAAAATTAGATTTCTTCAACCTTCACTAAATGTCTTACATGCCAGATCATACCGCGAACTGCTTCGTTATCCGGCATCTCAACAGTTTTGTTTAATTTTTTAAGACCGAGAGCTTCTACAGTAGCTTTCTGCTTTGGAATAGCTCCGATAGGAGATTTTACTAATGTGATTCTTAATTTCTCTGCCATGTTCATTCTCCTCCTTATGCCATGATTTCGTCTACAGATTTGCCACGCTTTTTAGCAACCTCTTCCGGAGAAGTAAGGCCGGCCAGGCCCTCGATGGTCGCCAGTACAACATTCTGCTTATTGTTGGAGCCTAAAGACTTGGTACGAATATTTTTAATACCCGCAAGCTCTACAACCGCACGGGCCGGTCCGCCTGCGATGATACCGGTACCTTCCGGGGACTTCTTCAGCAATACAGAAGAGCTCCCGAATTTACCAAGGTTGTCATGTGGAATACTTTTATTATCGTCTAATGAAACTGTTACCAGCTTCTTCACAGCATCTTCTTTGCCTTTGCGGATTGCTTCCGGAATTTCAGTGGCTTTTCCAAGACCAGCGCCTACGTGACCATTTCCGTCACCTACGACTACCAGAGCTGTGAAACGCATGTTGCGGCCGCCCTTGACGGTTTTGCTTACACGCTTAATTGACACTACTTTTTCAGTTAATTCTAACTGACTTGCATCAATAATCTCATGTCTCATTGTCTGTTTCCTCCTCCTCTAAAATTCCAGTCCAGCCGTGCGTGCTGCGTCAGCAAGCGCTGCAATCTTGCCCTGATAAATGAAGCCTCCGCGGTCAAATACCACCTCTTTGATTCCCTTTTCCAGCGCCCTTTCAGCGATTACTTTTCCTAAATATGCTGCTGCATCAACATTGTTGGTTTTCTCAAGCTCAGCTTTAATCTCCTTCTGAAGAGTAGAAGCAGATACCAGAGTGTTTCCTACAGTGTCGTCAATAATCTGAGCATACATATGATTATTACTTCTGAAGACTGCCAGACGCGGTCTCTCAGCGGTGCCGCTGATATGGTGACGTAATCTGTAGTGCTTTTTAGCGCGGACTTCACTTCTTGATTTCTTACTAACCATCTTTACACTCTCCTTAATTATTTCTTACCAGTCTTACCAACTTTACGTCTGATGACTTCGGTCTCATACTTGATGCCCTTGCCCTTATACGGCTCAGGTCTTCTCTTGTCGCGAATCTCAGCAGCGTACTGTCCGACTTTTTCTTTGTCAATACCCTTAACAGTGATTTTGTTTCCATCTACAACTGCTTCCAGCCCTTCCGGGTCCATCATCTCAACCGGATGAGAATATCCAAGGTTCAAAGTCAGTTTCTTTCCTGATTTGGAGCAGCGGTAACCGACACCATTCACCTCCAGAACCTTCTCATAACCAGTGTGCACACCGGTTACCATATTGGAAACCAGGGTTCTTGTCAAACCGTGTAAAGATTTCATCTTCTTTAAGTCATTAGGCCTTGTTACAACCACATGGCCATCTTCTACTTTAATTGTCATTTCTGCCGGGAGTACTCTTTCAAGCGTTCCCTTTGGACCTTTTACGGTCACTTTGTTTCCCTCAGCAACTGTCACGGTTACACCTTCCGGGATAGCTACCGGCAATCTTCCGATACGGGACATAATTCAAAAATCCTCCTTACTTAGATTTTCGGAGAAAGCAATGCACCTTCTCTGTTTTCAGTATAACGTTTTCGGTCTACCAGACGAATGCCAGAACTTCTCCGCCTACATTCAGCTCTCTTGCCTTCTTGTCAGTCATAACGCCTTTGTTTGTGGAAACAATAGCGATGCCCAGCCCGCCAAGTACCTTAGGCATATTGTCCTTGCCTGCATATACGCGTAAGCCAGGTTTGGAAATTCTTTTAATGCCTGCGATAATCTTATCATTTTTATCTTTTCCATATTTTAAAGTGATATGGATATCCTTAAAGCTACCGTTATCTACTAAGTCATACTTTGCAATATAGCCTTCATCAACCAGAATATCAGCGATTGCCACCTTCATCCTGGATGCCGGAACATCTACGGTATCATGCTTTGCAGTGTTTGCATTACGGATTCTTGTAAGCATATCTGCGATTGGATCGTTCGTTGTCATTTTCAGACTCCTTTCTATATCAATATATAGGCATCTTCACCTTCAGCTTGCTTTCGTCAAGCGCGGGATACCTACCAGCTTGCTTTCTTTACACCCGGAATCTGACCTGCATAAGCCAACTCACGGAAACAAATTCTGCAGATTCCGTATTTTCTCAGGTAAGCATGTGGACGACCACAAATTCTGCAACGGCTGTATTCTCTGGTAGAGAATTTCTGTTTGCGCTGCTGTTTAATTTTCATCGATGTCTTAGCCATGAAATTCCCTCCTCTTATTTGGCAAATGGCATATTGAATAAGCTTAACAGATAACGTGCTTCCTCATCTGTCTTGGCGGTGGTAACGAAGATGATATCCATACCTCTTACCTTGTCCACCTTATCGTATTCAATTTCCGGGAAAATCAACTGTTCCTTGATACCAAGCGCATAATTTCCTCTGCCGTCAAATGCATTCGGATTCACGCCTCTGAAGTCGCGCACACGCGGCAGCGCAAGGTTTACCAGACGATCCACAAATTCATACATCTTCTCGCCGCGAAGCGTAACCTTGCAGCCAATTGCCATACCCTCACGGATTTTAAAGTTTGCGACAGAGTTCTTGGCCTTGGTCACAACTGCCTTCTGTCCGGCAATCGTCTCCAGATCCTTTACCGCAGAATCCAGTATCTTTGCATTTTCTTTTGCTTCGCCAACACCCATGTTGATAACAACTTTGTTAAGCTTCGGCACTTCCATTGCATTTTTATATCCAAATTTTTTGATCATAGCGTCTACGATCTCATTTTTGTACTGTTCACTGAGTCTACTCAACTTTTTCGGACCTCCTCTCTCCAATATTAATCAATCACTTTACCCGTTGCTTTTGCAACGCGGACTTTCTTGTCTCCATCCATCTTATATCCGATTCTGGATACTTTTCCGTCGCTTACATACATTACATTGGAAACGTCGATCGGGCCCTCCTGATGAACAATTCCGCCCTGCTGATTTGCAGGTGACGGCTTCGTGTGTTTTGTAAGCATATTTACGCCTTCCACAAAAACAGTATTGTTCTTGCGGTTTACCGCGATAACCTTACCCTCACTGCCTTTTTCAGTACCGGCAATGACTCTTACGGTATCACCCTTTTTGATTTTTATTGTAGACATATTCCGATACCTCCTATAATACTTCCGGGGCAAGGGACACAATCTTCATGAACTGTTTCTCACGAAGCTCTCTTGCTACCGGCCCAAAGATACGGGTTCCTCTCGGGTTCTTATCCTCTTTGATGATAACTGCAGCGTTCTCATCGAATTTGATGTAGGAACCGTCTTTACGGCGTGCACCCTTTACAGTACGTACCACAACTGCCTTTACTACATCACCCTTTTTAACAACACCTCCTGGTGTTGCATCTTTAACGGTGGCAACGATTACATCACCGATATTTGCATATCTTCTGGTAGAGCCGCCCATAACGCGGATGCAGAGTAATTCTTTTGCACCGGTGTTGTCAGCAACCTTAAGTCTTGTTTCCTGCTGTACCATTGCAGCATCCTCCTATCTGGCTTTTTCAATAATGCTGACCAGTCTCCATCTCTTATCCTTGGACAGTGGTCTGGTTTCCATAACTTTTACGGTATCACCGATTCCGCACTCATTATTCTCATCATGAGCTTTTAATTTATAGGTTTTCTTAACGATTTTTCCATAAAGCGGATGCTTTACATGGTCTTCCACAGCAACCACAATTGTCTTATTCATCTTATCGCTAACAACTTTACCAACACGTGTTTTTCTCAGATTTCTTTCCACGATTATCTATCTCCTTTCTCAAACTGATATCACAGGAATTCTATGCGTTCTTCTCAGCGATAACAGTCTGAATCCGGGCAATGTTCTTGCGGACCTCTTTGATTCTTGCAGTGTTATCTAACTGGTTGGTTGCATTCTGGAATCTCAGGTTGAAAAGTTCCTTCTTAGCAGCTACTAATTCTGTATTTAATTCAGAAGCTGATTTTGCCTTTAAATCTTCTACATACTTATTAATTTTCACTGTTATCACCGCCTTCTAAGTCTGCGCGAGAAACGACTTTGCATTTGCAGGGTAACTTATGAGTAGCAAGACGTAACGCCTCTCTTGCGATCTCCTCGGATACGCCGGAAATCTCAAACATGACGCGTCCTGGCTTTACAACTGCCACCCAGTATTCCAGTGTTCCTTTACCGGAACCCATACGTGTTTCAGCCGGTTTATTGGTTACAGGTTTATCCGGAAAAATCTTAATCCAGACTTTACCGCCACGCTTGATATAACGGGTCATAGCAATACGGGCTGCCTCAATCTGATTGGATTTAATCCAGCATGGCTCCATAGCGACAATACCGTATTCACCATTTGTAATTTTATTACCTCTTAACGCCTTGCCAGCCATTGTACCGCGGAACTGTTTACGGCGTTTTACTCTCTTTGGCATTAACATTATTTATCGCTCCCTTCCTTTGCTGCCTTTGTTGGAAGAACCTCGCCCTTGTAGATCCACACCTTGACGCCGATCTTGCCGTAGGTGGTATCTGCTTCAGCGAAACCATAGTCAATATCTGCTCTTAAAGTATGCAGTGGGATGGTACCATCGGAATAGGTCTCGGTACGGGCCATATCAGCTCCTCCCAGACGTCCGGAGCAGGATGCCTTGATTCCCTTTGCACCGGATTTCATAGCTCTGCCCATGCAGGATTTCATGGCGCGGCGGAAGGAGATACGGTTCTCCAGCTGCTGAGCAATGTTCTCAGCCACAAGCTGCGCCTCGCGATCCGGTCTTTTCACTTCTTTGATATCCACAACTACCTTTTTCGTAGTCATCTTCTGCAGTTCAGCTCTTACCTTCTCAATCTCAGCGCCGCCCTTGCCGATGATCATTCCAGGCTTTGCAGTGGAAATAATAATTTTTACGCGATCAGAGGTTCTTTCGATCTCAATCTTAGAAACACCTGCGCTGTATAATTTTTTCTTCAGGAACTTTCTGATCTGATAATCTTCAACTAAGCAGTCTGCAAAATCAGCTTCAGCGTACCATTTGGAATCCCAGTCTTTAATAACACCGACTCTAAGGCCGTGCGGGTTAACTTTCTGTCCCATGATTGCCCTCCTTATTTCTTCTCATCAAGCACAATTGTGATATGGCTCATTCTCTTCTCAATACGATAAGCACGGCCCTGTGCTCTTGGTCTGATTCTCTTCATGGTCGGTCCTTTATTTGCGTAGCACTCTGCAACATAAAGATTCTCAGCTTTCATTCCATTGTTGTTCTCCGCATTTGCAACTGCGGATTTTAATAATTTTTCTATTAATGTAGAAGCATATCTCGGATTGTAAGCAACAATACCAAGCGCTGTCTGTACATCTTTACCTCTGATGGCATCTAATACGAAGCATGCTTTCTGGACAGAAACACGTGCGTAAGATAACTTAGCAGACGGTCTGGTATCCTTTTTCGCATTTCTTTCTCTTTTAATCTGACTTCTGGAACCTTTTGCCATTAGATGAAACCTCCTTCCAAAAATTGACTGTTAACGTCTGGATTTTTTCTCGTCTTTTCCATGTCCTCTGTAGGTTCTGGTTGGCACGAACTCTCCAAGCTTGTGTCCTACCATATCCTCGGTAACATATACCGGCACATGTTTTCTTCCATCATGAACTGCAAATGTATGGGAAACCATCTGCGGGAAAATGGTGGAACGGCGGGACCAGGTCTTAATAACAGCCTTGTTTCCGCTTGCGTTCATTGCGTCTACTTTTTTCAGTAAGCTAGCATCTGCAAATGGTCCTTTTTTTAACGAACGAGCCATTGGTGAAACCTCCTCTTAATTATTTAAATGTTCTACCGTCTCTTCTTCTTACGATCAGCTTATTGGACTGTTTGTTTTTCTTTCTTGTCTTCAGGCCAAGCGCCGGTTTACCCCAAGGTGTGCATGGACCCGGACGGCCGATACCGGTCTTTCCTTCTCCACCACCGTGCGGATGATCATTCGGGTTCATAACCGAACCGCGGACAGTAGGTCTGATACCCATATGGCGTTTACGGCCTGCTTTACCGATGTTAATCAGGTTGTGCTCGCCGTTGCCTACAACACCGATGGTTGCACGGCAGCCTATTGGTACCATTCTCATTTCACCAGATGGCATTCTTAAGGTTGCATATTTGCCTTCCTTAGCCATAAGCTGTGCACTGTTGCCTGCAGAACGAACCAGCTGTCCGCCCTTGCCTGCATATAATTCTACGTTATGAACCATAGTACCAACCGGAATATTTTCAAGCGGCAGGCAGTTTCCTACATGCACTTCAGCCTCCGGTCCGTTCATAACGACCATTCCGTCTTTCAGTCCCTGCGGTGCAAGGATATAAGCCTTTTCACCGTCTGCATAGCAGATTAATGCGATATTAGCGGTTCTGTTCGGATCGTATTCGATTCCGATAACCGTTGCCGGGATACCGTCTTTTCTTCTCTTAAAGTCAATGATTCTGTATTTTCTTCTGGAACCGCCTCCGCGGTGTCTCACAGTGATTTTACCCTGGGCATTACGTCCGGCATTCTTCTTTAAGGAAGCGGTCAGGGATTTCTCCGGAGCACTTTTGGTAATCTCGGCGAAATCATATCCGGACATATGTCTTCTGGAAGGTGTATATGGGCGGTAAGTTTTAATTCCCATTACTTTATCTCCTTTCAAACTCTACTTTAGTCATCATGTTTGTAGTAAACATATAGTTCAGCAATCAGCCCCGGCGGAAGATAACCATGAAGCTTCATTTCTCTCCCCCCGGTTCAGCTTACAGTCCCTCGAAAATCTCGATATCCTTGCTGTCGGCAGTCAACTGTACAATTGCTTTTTTTGTCTTGGCAGTCTTTCCAACGGTCATGCCGCGTCTCTTGCTCTTTCCGCTGCAGTTCATGGTGTTGACACTCTTTACTTTTGTTCCTGCGAACATTTTCTCCACTGCTTCTTTTACCTGAGACTTGGTTGCCTCTGTATGAACCAGGAAAGTATATTTCTTCTGGCCCATAGCATCCATGCTTTTCTCGGTAATAACCGGTTTGAGGATTACATCATAGTATTTAATATCAGCCATTACGCATATACCTCCTCGATGGTTGCAACAGCAGCTTTTGTAACGATTACGGTATTGTATTTCAGAATATCGTATACGTTAATGGTATTCGTCAAAGCTGTCTGAACGTTTTTAATGTTTCTTGCAGACCTAACGACATTTTCATCATTCTCATTCAGAATAACCAATGCCTTGGATACTTTCAGCGCATCCATCACTGCCTGCATCTTCTTAGTCTTAATCTCATCAAATTTCAGCTCGTCAAGAACGATAAGCTTATTCTCCTGCACTCTGCTGGTCAGGGCAGATTTAAGAGCCAGTCTTTTCTCCTTCTTGTTCAGTCTGATTGTATAGTCTCTTGGCGTAGGAGCAAATACTACGCCGCCGCCAGTCCATTGCGGAGCTCTTGTAGAACCCTGACGGGCATGTCCGGTTCCCTTCTGTCTCCACGGCTTTCTTCCGCCGCCGGAAACTTCGGAACGGGTTTTTGCTTTCTGGGTTCCCTGTCTTTTATTAGCAAGCTGTGCAACTACGGCCATGTGCACCAGATGTTCATTTACATCAACACCGAATACCGCATCGCTTAATTCCATAGCGCCAACTTCTTTGCCTTCCATATTATAAACAGATACGTTTGCCATTTGTGTGTTCCTCCTTTCCCTTCAAACCTTACTTACCAGACTTTACAGTTTCTTTAATAGTAACTAAAGCTTTCTTAGGTCCTGGTACCGCACCTTTTACCAACAGTAAATTATTTTCAGCATCAACCTTAACCACTTCCAGGTTCTGAATGGTAATCTGCTTGGAGCCCATATGGCCCGGCATTCCTTTTCCTTTAAATACTTTACTCGGATCGGAGCATGCGCCGTTGGAACCCTGGTGGCGATGGAATTTGGAACCATGAGCCATCGGTCCTCTGTGCTGTCCAAGTCTCTTGATTGCGCCCTGGAAACCTTTACCTTTGGAAATTGCGGTTGCATCAATCTTATCGCCTGCCGCGAAGATATCCGCTTTAATTTCCTGTGCCACTGCATATTCAGCAGCATTTTCTAATTTCAGTTCTCTGACAAATCTCTTATAAGCAACGCCGGCTTTGTCAAAGTGTCCTTTCCGCGGTTTGTTCACCAGCTTTTCTCTGATATCCACGAATCCAACCTGTACCGCGTTATATCCGTCGTTCTCTACGGTTTTCACCTGAGTTACGAAACACGGACCAGCCTGTAATACAGTGACCGGAGTTAAGACTCCGTTTTCGTTGAAGATCTGAGTCATTCCGACTTTTGTTGCTAAAATAGCTTTCTTCATTCTTAATTTCCTCCTGTTTTCTCTACAGCGGAATGTGTGACCACATTCATTCTAGCCGCAGGAATCTTTTTTGGTTTCAGCCAAATAAGCCGCGCGGTTCAGTTCCGCCGTCTGTGCATGGCTTACTTGGTTTTCATTTTAATATCAACATACACACCTGCAGGCATCTCCAGACGGGATAATGCGTCAACCGTCTTCTGCGTCGGTGCAATGATGTCAATCAATCTTTTATGAGTTCTCTGCTCGAACTGCTCCCTGGAATCTTTGTACTTGTGTACGGCACGGATGATGGTCACTACCTCTTTCTTAGTCGGCAGCGGCACCGGCCCGCTTACCTGTGATCCCGTTTTCTTTACTGTTTCAATAATTTTTTTTGCGGATGCATCGATCAGCTGATGATCGTATGCTTTCATTGTGATTCTCATTACTTGACTTGCCATAAAAAAAGCCGCCTCCTTATTCGTACTATTCATTGCCAGTACGACAAGTGGTGACTGTACACTCTCCCGTGCGTATCGCAGAGATAACCGCACGCCGTTCCCTTTCTTTACCAAAAGAGACATCTCAATTTGTACAGTGACTTGTCGCCAGTTTGCTAACTTGACATTCGCTCCGCGGAAAACCCGCGCCTTTCGCGCGGCAACCTCACGTTTCATCGCTATCATGTCACAACGTTGTTTATTATATAGGAAAGCGCCGGGTTTTGCAAGACTTTTTTTCATTCCTGGCAAAAACATTTTCTACAAACTTTCACAAAAATTCATATGCCTTTTTGTGAAAGCTGACGCTTCCGGCTGCATCCCTTTGTGCCGGCCTCCATAATAAATTATTTTTTCATTTATTCCCAGCCTTCTATTGTTCCTCCCTTCGTTTCCATCCACGGCTCCAGGCAGTCTGCCCGGACGGCCTCCGCATGCAGTTCTATCGTAAAGGTCTGCTCTGCTATATTATTATCCCAGTTTTCCGGAATCACCACTCTGTCATAGATCGGAACCATACTGCCGGACGCAGCCTTCTTCTGATAATAATAGCAGCCGTCCTCCCCTTCCAGCCAGCCGTCACAGAACCTGATGCCGCCCCGAAGCTCCCGGATTCTCTTAAGGCGTTCCGTCCTTGCCTCCCGGCTCTCCTCCTTCGGTTCCTTCAGAACTCCGCCAAAGGAAACCCTCACTCTGATATAAGCCTCCGGGGAATCTTTGTCCACTATAACTGCAGGCTTTCGTTCCACAGCCTGTCCCGGCAAAAGACCCGTCAGGCAGCTATCCTTATACTCCTCCTCCGAATCCAGCATACACAGTCCAAACTGCACCTGCTCCAGAGAGTCCGCGCTGACCGCCTCTTCCCGGTTCATAAAATACGCCATCGTAAGTCCGATCCCCGCGGCGGCCAGAATATAAACCGCGGCTCCCAGCAGAAAAATCAAGCGCTGTTTCTTACTCATTCCCGCTGCACCTCTTCCTCATGCTTCTGCAGCGCCCCGTCCATCCAGGATAAAATACATACCATCACGACCGACAGCAGAATGCCGATTTTTCCGACTGTACTGGACAAATATCCTGCCACATATCCCAGATACGGAATGCACACAAGCGGACTGCCTATTACATTAGAAAACGATGTGGCAAGACTGTCCTCCAGCTCATTCGCATCTCCCTTCGTATAGATCAGCCGTTCCTGTCTATCCACCCGGACAATTCTATGAGTCACAAAGGTTTGCTCTTCCGGCAGATGGAAGGTCACGACCTTCCCTTCATTTAACTGACTCTCGTCTGCCTTTATTACATAAATAATACTGCCCACCGGATAGGAAGGCTCCATACTCCCGCTCTGCACAGACATGGGATGAATTTGAAACAACCCCGGCAGCACCAGAAATATGGTCAATAAGGCCAGTATTGCGCAAATCCCCAGCGCCAGCCACCTACATAAATATCTCATCTTTTTTCTCCTGACTTCAGATACAATAAAAGGAATGGTCAAAAAGCCATTCCTTATTATTTATTCCCAAAATCAGGAAAATATACCAACTATTTGCTTTCCCAGCGTCCGCTGGCGCCGCAGGGCAGCACCAGGCCGTTTTCACTCACCGGCAGACCCACCTCCTGGGAATCTACAATTCCGCCGAACCTTTTCAGTTCTGTTCCCAGAAGATAAGCCAGTACAGCAGGCTGAAGTCCGGTGGTGTAAGAATTAATAAGAAAGAAAAGAGGCTCCTTGCTCAAAAGCTTTGCGCAGAGCTGTACCAGGGGGTGAATTGCATCCTCCAGTTTCCATATTTCTCCCTTCGGGCCGCGCCCGTAGGACGGCGGGTCCATAATGATCGCATCATAATGATTGCCTCTTCGTATTTCTCTCTCCACAAATTTCTGGCAGTCATCCACCAGCCAGCGGATCGGAGCATTTCCCAGACCCGAAGCCGCCGCATTTTCCTTTGCCCAGCTAACCATACCTTTGGAAGCGTCCACATGAGTCACACTGGCTCCTGCCGCCGCTGCCGCAAGCGTAGCTCCTCCCGTATAGGCAAACAGATTCAAAAGCTTTACCGGGCGATCTGCATTCCTTATTTTTTCGGAAAACCAATCCCAGTTTGCCGCCTGCTCGGGGAACAGTCCCGTATGCTTGAAGCTGAAGGGCTTCAGATTAAATGTCAGCTCTCTATAAGAAATACTCCATTGCTGCGGCAGGTTAAAAAATTCCCACTCTCCGCCGCCTCTGGCGCTTCTGTGATAATGCCCGTTCATGCTCCGCCAGCCTCTGTGAGTTCTTGGCGTACTCCAGATGACCTGCGGGTCCGGACGAACCAGCAGATAATCTCCCCATCGCTCCAGCTTCTCTCCTGCGGAGGTATCAATTACTTCATAATCCTTCCAGTTTTCTGCAATAAACATATATAGTAGCCTTTCTAACGTATATATCCTTTCATCCGACCTAATCATATCTTATAACAGATGCTTTGTAAAGCTTGAACTGATACGCCGGACGGCTGACGCATGTATAAACAAAATCCTGTCTCCTATCTCAACAGCCGCTTGAAAATCTGTCTCTTATAAACAACTAACGCTGACGACGATCTACT
>VSNE01000199.1 GCA_009774155.1 Lachnospiraceae bacterium | reverse complement strand
ACGCGGTGGAGCAGAGCCGCATCGCAGCTGTAAGACTGCCGGAGCTTGTAAAAAAGGCGCGGTATTGCGCAGTTTATTTGCTGGATAATTTTAATGAAGAGCTGACTGGCAAGGTGATGCGGCTGGAGAAGAGCGTAGATAAGTATGAGGATGAGCTGGGCAGCTACTTGGTTAAATTAAGCGCCAAAAACCTGTCGGAGAAGGACAGCCATACCGTAACCATGCTTCTTCATTGCATAGGGGATTTTGAAAGGATTTCGGATCATGCGGTAAATATTGTGGAAACAGCGCAGGAGCTGCATCAGAAGAAAATACATTTTTCCTCAAAAGCCAGAGAGGAGCTGAAGGTATTTACCATGGCGCTGACGGAGATCGTAGATTCTGCTTTTACAGTATTTTCCGAGGAGGATTATGAGCGGGCCGCAAAAATAGAGCCGCTGGAGGAGACCATTGATTATCTGAATCAGCAGTTGAAAAAACGTCATGTGGAGCGTCTGCGGACAGGGGCATGTACGATGGAGCTGGGCTTTGCCTTGGCTGATTTAACAACAAATTTTGAAAGGATTTCGGATCACTGTTCCAATGTGGCAATTGCGCTGATTCAGTCCAGGACGGACGGCTATGAGGCGCATGAGTATACTGCAAGGCTGCACAGGGAGAATAATCCGGAGTTTCAAAAGGAATATACGGCTTACAGGAAAAAATATATTCTGCCATAAAGGAATCTGGAAAGCTTAGGCTGCCGCAGGGCCTTTTATCTCTCATAGTAAAAATACAAAAATTCAAGTTTGGAAAGTCTTTGCCCTATCCGGAAAATTCTGCTATGATATACATCGTGAGGAGGCGGAAGCTATGGAGTATATACATCAGGCACAGTATTATGAAACTGATCAGATGGGAATCATTCATCATTCAAACTATATCCGATGGATGGAAGAAGCAAGGATTGCATATATGGATGAGATGGAATTTCCTTATAAAACAGTGGAGGAAGCAGGGATTATGAGTCCGGTGCTGGGGGTGCAGTGCGATTACAAGTCTATGACCCGCTTTGGGGACAGAATATGTATTGAAGTGAAACTGGTTTCCTTTGGCGGACTGAAGTATGAGCTTTCTTATGTAATGAGAGATGAAAAAACAGGAGAGGTCCGTGCAGTCGGCTCCTCCAGGCACTGTTATCTGAGAAAGGACGGGCATCCGGCAAATATTAAAAAAGAGCTTCCGGATTTATACAGGAAAATGGCGCTTGCCCTGGAGACGGATTCATGAAGAAAAAGCGGTATCATCTGTTGGACGGGCTGAGAGGTATTACACTTCTTGGAATGATTGCATACCATGGCATGTTTGACCTGGTAGAGCTGTATGGTATTCCGATCCGCTGGTTTTTCCGAACACCGGGATATGTGTGGCAGCAAAGTGTCTGCTGGACTTTTATCCTGCTGTCAGGCTTCTGCTGGAGCCTGGGCCGTTCACCGGCGCGGCGGGGGCTTCTGATCTTTGCCGGAGGTCTGATTATTACGGCGGCGACATTCTTGTTTATGCCGTCAGAACGGATTCTCTTTGGGATACTGACCTTTATCGGAACAGCGATGCTTGCGCTGATTCCTGCTTCCGGGATTTTGAGGCAGATACCGGCCTGGGCCGGCCTGACCGGAAGCGGATTTTTATTTTTTCTGACCAGAAATATAAATAGAGGCTACTGGGGATTCGGGCCTGTCATCCTTGGAAGTGTTCCGGAAGGATTTTACCGCGGATGGGTGATGACATTTCTGGGATTTCCGAAAGCGGGATTTTTTTCCGGAGATTACTTTTGGTTCTTTCCATGGATCTTTTTGTATGTATGCGGATACTTTTTATATGATATAGTGATGAGGCGCGAAGCGGTGAAGAAGCTGCTGGACTGCCGTATGGGAGTTTTTGAGTGGATTGGCAGGCACAGTCTGGTTATCTACATGCTGCATCAGCCGGTTCTGATGCTGATTCTGGAATGTGTGTTCTGAACGGTTGACTTTTTGCCGGGCAGATGGTAACATAAGAAAATAGCAAGCGGAATTGATGGAATTGGCAGACATGCAAGATTTAGGTTCTTGTGCTCCAGGGCGTATGGGTTCAAGTCCCATATTCCGCAGTCTGCGGCGCGAATTTGAGCTGTATAGGTTCAGGCTTCGCGCTGTTTGGCGTATATGAAAAAGGGGTGCCGCTTCATCATCTGTTTTGATGATTCCGCGGCGCCCCTTTTGGGATTAAAAATTCTACGGGGTTAAAATTCCTTCGTCCGAGATGCCGATTCCGAAGGAAATATCTGTAAGATGCTGATACAGGCCGGCCGGCTGCCGTATCCGTGCCAGTATACCATTTGTGCGCTGGCATGGGATAAGCTGAATTTCAGGGGAAGCTCCCTCGGAGAAGGAAGCCTTCAGAAGCAGCGTTTCTCCTGAACGGTTGCCGAACAGATAGTTGCCCAGGCTGTAGACGATTGGGACTCCGCTGTAATATTCAAAGCCCTGAAGAATATGAGGATGGCAGCCGACAACCAGATCGGCGCCCGCATCAATATAGCCTTTGGCAAGCTGGCGCTGGTACTCTTCCGGAAATTCATTATGCTCGATCCCCCAGTGGACAAAGACAATAGCATAGTCACAGGTTTGTTTTGCCTCAGTAATGGCAGCATTTAATTTTGCCGGGTCATAGGTCTGGAAAAGGCCGGGCTGACTTCCGGTTGCATACCATTCATAGGAAGGGGAAACTCTTGTGGCTCCGAAAACGGCAAAGGTTTGTCCGCGGATGGTACGGATGGCAGGTGCGGAGGCTTCCGCAATATTGTAGCCGCCTCCGATACAGGCGATGTCTGTCTGACGGATAGTATCTAATGTATCACAGAATGCATCCTGTCCAAAATCCAGGGAATGATTGTTGGCGATTGTGACAATATCTGTGCCAAGCTCCTGAAAAATTTTTATGTATTTAGGATCTGCGCGGAAGGTATATTGCTTGTCTTCCATAGCTTCGCCCCGCAGACTGAACGGGAATTCCTCATTGAGCAGGAAAAGGTCAGCCTCCTGCATTTCGGACAGCATTTCTGCATCCGCAATAGCCGAAATTCCGTTTTGATCATAGGCGGCAAGGTACTGTTCGGAAAACAGTACGTCGCCGGCAAAGGCAAGAACGACGGGAGCTTGTTCCAAAGAGGCTTCTTCCCCGGAAATTTTTTCTTCCGGGGGTTCTTCTTCCAAGCTTTCTTTTCCGGGGGATTCTTCTGCGGAGGCTTCCTTTTCCGGAGTTTTTTGCTTCGGGGAAGTCCTGCTATCTGAGTGTTCTGCTTCCGTGCTTTCCTCCGGATTCTTCCGGTTTTCCTCCCGCACAGTTTGCGGGGAAGCAGTTTTTTCCTGTTTTTCCTCAAAAAAATGCCCATATAATATACCGGACAAACAAAGTCCAATCCCAAGTGCCATACAGAATTTCTTCAAAAATGCTTTCATGATTATTTCCCCGTTCATCAGTCATTTTAAATGCATTGTATCATGAATCTGCATTGAAATACAGTGGAATTCTATATTATAATAGCAGCAGGCAGAAAAGGAAAATTGCAGCCGTGGCTGCAGGATGGGAGTTAAATATGATACTGATTCGGAATGGAAGAGTTGTAGATCCGGTGACAGAAACTGACGAGATAATGGATGTGCTGATAGACGGCTCTATGATTGTAAAGACAGGGAAGGGACTTCAGCCGTCAGGAGCACAGGTTCTGGAAGCTTCGGGGCTTGTGGTGGCGCCGGGACTGATGGATGCCCATGTGCATTTCCGCGAACCGGGCTTTACTTATAAGGAAGATATCCTGACAGGGGCCGCAGCCGCGGCCCGGGGCGGCTTTACGACTGTTGTCTGTATGGCAAATACGAACCCTGCGGTGGACAATCTTAAGACGCTTCAGGAGGTGCAGAAAAAAGGGGAATCTGCCGGAATCCACGTACTTCAGGCCGCAGCCGTCAGCCGGGGTCTCAAAGGACAGGAGCTGGTGGATATGGAAGCGCTGGCAGATGCGGGAGCGTTGGGGTTTACGGACGACGGGATTCCTCTTACGGATGAAAAGATTCTGCTGAAGGCAATGGAAAAGGCATATGAGCTGGGGCTGCCGATTGCGCTGCATGAAGAGGACCCGGCGCTGATAAGCGCGCCGGGAGTGCATCAGGGAGAAGTATCCCGCAAGCTTGGATACGGCGGGGCGCCGAGAGCTGCGGAGGATGTGATGGTGGCAAGAGACTGCATGCTCGCTCTGCATACGGGGGCTTCGGTATGCATTCAGCATATCAGCTCCAAAAATTCCGTGGAGCTGGTGCGGACGGCCAAAAAAATGGGGGCGGACATTCATGCAGAAGCAACGCCTCATCATTTTACACTGACCGACGAAGCTGTACTGAAATACGGAACTATGGCGCGGATGAATCCTCCGGTGCGGACAGAGGAGGATCGGAAGGCGATTATCTGCGGATTAAAGGACGGAACGATTGACATGATTGTTACAGACCATGCGCCGCACAGCGCGCAGGAGAAGGCGAAAGCCCTTGCGGATGCGCCCAGCGGAATTATCGGTCTGGAAACCTCCCTGGGTCTGGGCATCCGTTCGCTTGTGGAACCCGGACATTTGACGCTGATGGAGCTGATGGCGTGCATGAGCAAAAATCCGGCGGAATTTTACCGGATGCTTCCGGGGAGTATTACAGAGGATGCGCCGGCGGATCTGGTCATTTTCGGGGAAGGGGAGCACTGGACGGTGGATCGCTTCGTATCAAAAGCGTCAAACAGCCCGTTTGCCGGATGGGAGCTTCCGGGAAAGGTGCATTATACGATCTGTGCGGGGAGGATTGTATACCAGGCATAGGACCAGGAAGTATTGTTTCCTGTATATAAGATTGGAAAAGCAGATGAAAAGCGCAGGCATGGAGGCCGGGTATTTTCATCTGCTTTTATTTTAGAGTCTGTTTACGGAAGAGGCTTCTGTTATTTTTCTTTCTTATCCAGAAACTCCAGATATGACCGGAGACATTTCTGATCCTCCGGCGACAGACGCTGATAGGCATTCAGAATCTTCTGGTGCTCCGGCAGAAGGTCTTCAAAGAGCTTATCCGGAGGAACAGGCTTTGGACGGAGTCCGGTAATTACCAGCTTATCCAGGGAAATATGATAATAATCAGCCAGCATACACGCGGTTATCAGATCCGGAAGACGTTTGCCGTTCTCATAATAGGAATACACCTGTCTGGAAATATTCAGTTCTTTGCTCAATGCTTCCTGGGTCAGGCCTTTCTGAATGCGGAGCAGCCTTAACGTTTCGGCAATCTTAGTCTGCATATGGCACCTCTTTTTCTGACCTATTATATCAACTTCCAAATCTCTCTTGTGAAAATGAAACAAAACAAGGAAAATAAGTACTGACA
>VSNE01000198.1 GCA_009774155.1 Lachnospiraceae bacterium | reverse complement strand
GGATATGACGGGACGGAGGAATTTAATTACTTTCTGTCCGTTCTGTTCCCGGATGAGGAGCTGATGATTATGGACTATAACAGGGTAGTCCGGGATTTGAACGGGCTGACGGAGGAGGAGTTTCTTCAGCGGGTACGGGAAAAATTTGATGTAACGGCACTGGAGGAAGCGGCAAGGCCGGAGCGTAAAGGACAGATGACGATGTACCTGCATGGAAACTGGTACCGTCTGACGATGCGGCCGGATTACATACGGGATAACCCGGCGGAGGCTCTGGATGTAGCCTACCTTCAGAGAGAGCTTCTGGCTCCGGCGCTTGGAATCGGAGATCCCAGAACAGACAGCCGGATTGACTTTGTAGGAGGAATCCGGGGATTGGAAGAACTGAAGCGCCGGGCGGACAGCGATATGGAGGTGGCCTTCGCTGTATATCCGACCTCCATTCAGGAACTGTTTGCGGTGTCGGATGCCGGGCTTCTGATGCCGCCCAAATCCACATGGTTTGAGCCGAAGCTAAGAAGCGGACTGTTTATACATGAAATATAAAATGAAAGCAGGGTATCCGGGACTGCCTGTCCTAAATATCCTGCTTTCATTTTATGTCCGGCTGTCAGCAGGGACGGAAGGAAAACCTGTAATCCCGGGTCCGGCCTGCCGGAAGATACTGTACATACTTTTTTTCCAGCAGATTTGTATTCGGAACCTGATCCATAGTTCCGCCGCACCATGGTTCAATGCAGAGAAACGGCGCGTCTTTTTTAATCGGGGTCCAGAAAGCAACGCTTAAATAATCAGGGAAATCGAACCGGATTCCTTTTTTAGTGCTCTGATGAATCAGCTTTACTGTACGGTTTTTCAGATTTTCGTAGAGAATGGCGTCATTGTCAAACATCGGATACTGTAAATGCAGGTCCGGTACATTTTCATCTTCAAAGCAAAGCATATATTCTGTAAAATGCTCTCCCTCCTCCATAGGGCAGAAGAATGCCGGATGTCCGCCGATCAGAAACGGCATTTCCTCGCTTCCCTTATTGGCAACGCCATAAACGGCCTCCAGAGCCGGCCCGTTCAGGCGGAAAGTAACTGTGAAGCTAAAATCATACGGATAGACCGATGCGGTAAAATCCGTGGTTCCGGTTGAAAGGACCACATAATCTTCTCCCTGTCCGGTTACCTTAAAATCGGCATCCTTTACAAAGCCGTGTCTTGGAATATTATAGGTCTTGCCGTGAATGGCAACAGGCTTTGGAACAGCTCCGATATACGGGAACAGAACCGGCGAGGTTTTTGCCCAGTAAGCAGGCTCCTTCTGCCACATGTATTCCTTTCCGGCAGCCGTCTGATAAGATAAAAGCTCGGCTCCGAGGGTCTGGCAGGTAGCAGATGCAAAGTCATTTTTAATTGTAATGTTCATGGAAAATCCCCCTGTTAAAATAAGATAAGATTAAGATAAGCCATGTCAGCCTTTCCGGCAAAGCTTTCTGCCGTCTTTACATAGCGGAATCGTATTTATTATAGCAGTTTTATTCTATTACAGCAAGAAGACTTCCGCCCTGAAGACGGGAGAGGGGCCGCGTTCCATTCGACATTTCAGGAAATATGTGCTATATTAAAACCAGCCGTTGGTGCTGAAGGCGTTTGATTGCACAAGATAAACCAGAATCCATGTGGAGAGGAGCGTACTGATGGGAGTGAAAACGGGCTGCGAGATGTGCGGCAATTATGTATACGATGAAGAGTGTGAATACTATACATGTGAGATTAATCTGGACGAGGACGAAATGTACAGGTTTTTAAGCGGATCTGTGGATAGCTGTCCGTATTTTTGCGGAGAGGATGAATATGCAGTTGTAAGAAAGCAGATGTAAGGAGAAGAAAAAATGCCGCTGGTGACATTGATTATTCCGATTTATAATGCAGAGAGGTATCTGCGCAGAAGTCTGGACAGCGTGTCGGCGCAGACCTTTTCAGATATGGAGGTTTTGCTTTTAAACGACGGAAGCAAAGACGGCAGTCTTGGGATCTGCCGGGAGTATGAGAAAAAGGATGTGCGTTTCCGGGTGATTGACAAGGAAAATTCCGGTGTGTCGGATACAAGGAATCTGGGAATGCGCCTTGCCTGCGGAAAATACCTGCAGTTTATGGACAGTGACGACTGGCTGACACCTGATGCGACGGAAAGCCTGGTTCAGACGGCAGAAAGAGATCAATGTGATTTCGTGATTGCTGATTTTTACCGTGTAAAAGGAAAGAGGTATGTGGAAAAGAGACATATCCGCAGGGAAGATGTTATGAGCCGGGAAGAATTCGCTATGGAGATGGCAAAAGATCCGGCTGATTTTTATTACGGAGTTATGTGGAATAAATTATACCGCCGGGAGATTGTGCGGGAGCATGAGCTGTTCTGCGACACCTCCCTGAACTGGTGTGAGGATTTCCTGTTTAATTTAAGCTTTATCCGGTATGGAGGGCGGTTCCGGGCGATGCAGAAGCCGGTGTATTATTATATGAAGCGGAGAGACAGCCTTGTGGCCACCGAATCCATGTGTGTGGATGCGGTCAGGGTCAGGCTCAAGCTTCTGGAAAAATATAAGGATTTGTATCAGAGCATGGGCCTTTACGAAGAACACAGGCTGAAAATCAATGCTTATATTCTGGCGATTGCCAAGGACGGCGGCGTGGCCAGAATGAATCCCAGAACCCGGAAGCTGAATCCGGAGGATGTGATACCGGAGGAGGAAAGCTCCCGTTATCAGCATGTGGAGCATACATTCGAGCCGGTCTATGACGAACATTCAGAGCTGTTGATTTTGGGAACCTTCCCTTCGGTCAAGTCAAGAGAACAGAAATTTTACTACGGACACTCCAGAAACCGTTTCTGGAGCGTGATAGCAAGACTGACAGGGGAAAGCCTGCCGGAAACGATTGAAGAAAAAAAGAAAATGCTTTTAAAGCATCATATCGCCGTATGGGATGTGATACAGAGCTGCGATATAATCGGTTCCAGCGACAGCAGCATTAAAAACGTAGTTCCCGCAGATTTAAACAGAGTTCTTAACGGCAGCCGTATTACAAGGATTTTTGCAAATGGGGATAAAGCGTACCGGCTATATAAAAAATATTGTCAGGAGGAAACCGGCCGACTGGCTGTCAGACTTCCGTCCTCCAGCCCGGCCAATGCGATTTTCAGTCTGGATCGCCTGACGGATGTATGGGGAGAACTGATATTTGAACGAAAAGAGGAAAAGAAAATGGCTTTTGAAAAAGCAAAGGAGTATTTAAAGCAGTTTGGGCTGGACAGTCATGTGATGGTATTTGATACCTCCAGCGCAACCGTTGAGCTGGCGGCTCAGGCTGTGGGCTGCGAGGCGGCCAGAATCGCTAAAACACTGTCCTTTCAGGTGGGGGAGGAATGTATCCTGATTGTGGCCGCAGGAGATGCCCGGATTGACAACAGCAAATATAAGGCCAGGTTCCACACAAAGGCGAAAATGCTTGCTTCTGATGAGGTGGAGGAGAAAATAGGCCATGGGGTTGGCGGTGTGTGCCCGTTCGGAGTAAATAAGGGCGTTAAAATCTATCTGGATGCTTCCCTGAAGCGGTTTGAAAGTGTCTATCCGGCATGCGGCAGCAGCAACAGCGCAGTAAATTTAACATTGGAGGAGCTGGAGCAGGCATCCGGATATGCAGAGTGGATTGATGTATGTAAATAGAGGGAGGAAATAAGTAATGAATTACAATGACATATTAAAAGAGGCCCGTACTTGTATCGGTGATTTCTGTAAGGCGTGTACTGTCTGCAACGGAGCGGCGTGCAGGAACCAGATTCCGGGACCGGGCGCTAAGGGGAGAGGCGATACGGCCATCCGAAATTACGAGAAATGGCAGGAGATTCGTGTAAATATGGATACTCTCCATGAGAACCGTCCGGTGGATACTTCCATAGAGCTGTTCGGAAAGAAATTCAGATATCCGTTTTTTGCAGGACCGGTCGGCGCAGTAAATATGCATTACAGTGATAAATATGACGATTTGGCATATAATAATATATTAGTAGATGCCTGTGCAGGAGCCGGTATTGCAGCATTTACCGGAGACGGAGTCAATGAAAAGGTTATGGAGGGCGCGGCGGCAGCGATTGCGGCCGCAGGCGGCATGGGAGTGCCCACAGTAAAACCATGGAATCTGGATACGATCCGCAGGAAAATAGAACTGGTGAAGGCTGCGGGAGCCTTCGCGGTTGCCATGGATGTGGATGCGGCGGGACTTCCGTTTCTGAAAAATATGACTCCGCCGGCCGGAAGCAAAACCGTGGACGAGCTGAAGGAGATTGCCGGGATGGCAGGAGTTCCGTTTATCGTAAAGGGTGTGATGACAGGAAAGGCTGCACGGAAGGCAGAGGAGGCCAAAGCCGCAGCCATCGTTGTTTCCAACCATGGAGGACGTGTGCTTGATCAGTGCCCGGCGACCGCAGAGGTTTTGGAGGAGATCACAGAGGCAGTCGGCGGAAGAATCAAAGTATTTGTAGACGGCGGCATTCGCAGCGGTACAGATATTTTTAAAGCTCTGGCTATGGGAGCGGACGGAGTGCTGATCTGCCGCCCGTTTGTGACTGCTGTCTACGGCGGAGGCAGAGAGGGCGTTCAGTGTTATATCGAGAAGCTGGGAGCAGAGCTGGCCGACACGATGGCCATGTGCGGTGCATTTACTCTGAGCGATATTTCCAGGGATATGATCTGGAAACGATAGAAAGGAGTTAATACAGATGGAACTGAAAGGAAGCAGAACCGAACAAAATCTGATTGCCGCATTTGCAGGAGAATCAGAGGCAAGAAATAAGTATACCTACTATGCCTCCAAAGCGAGAAAAGAGGGCTATATACAGATTGCCAATCTGTTTGAGGAAACCGCAGCCAATGAAAAGGAGCATGCGAAGTTGTGGTTTAAACTGATTCACGGAATCGGAACGACCGAAGAGAATTTAAAGGATGCGGCGGCCGGCGAGCATTATGAGTGGACAGAAATGTACGCAACCTTTGCAAAGGAAGCAAGAGAGGAAGGATTTACCCAGATTGCAGCTATGTTTGAGGGTGTGGCGAAAATTGAAAAAGAGCATGAAGAGCGTTATCTGAAGCTTCTGGAAAATGTGGAAAAGGGTCTTGTGTTCTCTAAGGACGGCGATACCATATGGGTATGTACAAACTGCGGCCATATCCATATTGGAAAAACAGCTCCTCAGGTCTGTCCGGTCTGCGCACATCCCCAGGGGTATTTTGAGGTGAAGGCAGAGAATTACTAGAATTGACAGCGAACCGTTGGGAAAAAGTGAGAAATCGGCCGTGCTCCCGGAATAAAAGGGAGTATGGCCGGTTTTCTAGATAGGTAAAAATAAAAAATAAATTATCAGGCCCGCTGCAGTTGATTTTTGTAAAAGGATGTGTTATACTTACAACTATCAGATAAGGAAG
>VSNE01000197.1 GCA_009774155.1 Lachnospiraceae bacterium | reverse complement strand
CCGTTAAAAAGCACAAAGTGTCCGTATTATCCGAGCTGTTCGAAATATGGTCTGGAAGCTGTCCGGAAGTATGGAGCAGTTAAGGGCGGTTTATTGGCAGTATGGAGGATCTTAAGGTGTCATCCTTTCTCGAAGGGAGGATATGATCCGGTACCTTAGAAGGAGGTTTATTTTGTCAGGTATTTTATTGACTCAGAACAGTACATTTATTATCGGGGATGTAGCCAGAATTCTTGGATGGATTATGAGTGTACTGTTTAATTTTTTGGATAGCGTATTTGGTATTCAGAATATTGGATTGTGTATTATTTTATTTACAGCCATTATTTATTTACTGATGCTTCCGTTAACAATTAAGCAGCAGAAATTTTCCAAGCTGTCTGCAAAAATGAATCCTGAAATTCAGGAAATTCAGAAAAAATATAAAAATAAAAAAGACAATGATTCTATGATGGCTATGAATGAAGAAACACAGGCTGTCTATGCGAAATATGGAGTTTCTCCGACTGGAAGCTGCCTTCAGTTATTGATTCAGCTTCCGATATTGCTATCGCTTTATCGTGTGATTATGAACGTGCCGGCATATGTAAGCGGTGTAAAAAATGTGTTTACAGAGCTGGCAGGGCAGATTCTTGCAGCTCCGGGCGGTTCTGAGTTTATGCAGGAGATGGCCACAAACGGAAGATTATATATTGAGGGCAAAGATTTTGGTCAGGTGAATACAATTATTGATGTTCTCTATAAGCTTCAGGAATCGGGAAATGCAACCTGGCAGATGTTAATCGACAAATTTCCGGATATGGAGAGCCTGATTATAAATACTCAGGCTTCCATTAATCATATGAATAATTTTGGTATTAATATTGCTAATTCTCCATGGAATATTGCAAAGTCTGCCATTGCAACAGGAAGCTTTTTGCTGTTGCTCGGCGCGGTTCTGGTTCCGCTTTTGGCAGCGCTTACTCAATGGTTGAATGTAAAGCTGATGCCGCAGCCATCCACAGGAGATGAAAACAGCACCATGAATTCTACTATGAAGACCATGAATATGACAATGCCTTTGATGTCTGCATGGTTTTGTTTTACACTCCCTTCAGGTATGGGGCTTTACTGGATCGCTGGCGCAGTGATCCGCGGTATCCAGCAATGGGCTATCAATAAATATATGAATAAGCTTGATCTGGATGAGATAGTAAAGAAAAACATAGAAAAAAATAATCGGATTCGGGAAAAGAAAGGTCTTCCTCCTCAGAAGATTACGGATATTGCAAAGACTAATGTAAAGACCATTGAAAACAGTAAAAATAAAAGAACGATGACAGAGGAGGAAAGGATGGCGGCCGTGGAGGCATCAACTAATTATTATAAAAATTCGGATAAGCCCGGAAGTCTGGCATCGAAAGCGGCTATGGTAGCAAAGTATAATGAGAAGTCGAAAAAATAGGGAGGAAAAACTGGTATGGAATACAAAGAATTTACAGGCAAGACTGTAGATGATGCCGTTATGGAAGCTGCAATTCAGCTTGAAACCACATCTGATAAATTAGATTATAAAGTGCTTGATAAAGGAAGCAGCGGTTTTCTTGGAATCGGAAGCAGACCTGCAAAAATCAGCGCCCGCAGAATTCTTGATACCAGAGGAAAAATAGAAGAATTTCTGGCTCAGGTTTTTGGAGCCATGCAGATTAAGGTGAATATTAATATTGAAGAAGATATGGAGAACAGAACCATTAATATTGATCTTTCCGGAGAGGATATGGGGGTTCTGATCGGTAAAAGGGGACAAACTCTGGATTCTCTTCAATATCTGGTCAGCCTTGTGATAAATAAGGACGAAGAGGAATATATCCGTGTAAAAATGGATACAGAAAATTATCGTCAGAGGAGAAAGGATACTCTTGAAAATCTTGCAAAAAATATTGCATTCAAAGTAAAGAGGACTGGCAAGCCGGTAACTTTGGAACCGATGAATCCTTATGAGAGAAGAGTAATTCATTCTGCGCTTCAGAATGACCGCTATGTGGAAACTCACAGTGAGGGTGAAGAGCCTTTCCGTCGGGTTGTGGTCACTTTAAAGGAAGGTGTTCGCATTCGGGATAATAATAACCGTCATCGCCGTTTTAACAATAACCGCAGCAGCAACCGGAATTATAATAAGAAGGGTGGAGGACGCGAATAAGCGTCCTCTTTTTTTAAGGTTTTTTGGAGGGGTGATTATGACCAAGAGTGATACAATTGCAGCTATTGCAACTTCTATGACAAATTCCGGTATCGGAATTATACGTATCAGCGGAGAGGAAGCATTTTTTATTGCGGATCAGATATTTCAGCCGAAAAATCCTGAAAAAAAATTATCAGAACAAAATACGTATACCATTCATTATGGAAATATTATGGATGGGGAAGAGATATTGGATGAAGTAATTGTCCTTCTTATGAGAGGACCTCATAGCTATACGGCTGAGGATACAGTAGAAATTGACTGTCACGGCGGTGTGTTTGTTATGAAAAAGATTCTGGAGCTGGTCATACGGAAGGGAGCCAGACCTGCAGAACCCGGAGAATTTACAAAGAGGGCTTTTTTAAATGGGAGGATTGATTTATCCCAGGCAGAAGCTGTCATTGATATTATTCAGGCAAAAAACAATTATGCGCTGAAAAGCTCTGTCCGTCAGTTAAAAGGCTCTGTATTAAAGAAAATCCGGAGGATGAGGGAAAAGATATTATATGAGATTGCTTTTATTGAATCTGCACTGGATGATCCGGAGCATATCAGTTTAGAGGGTTATCCCCATATGCTTCAGAAGAAAGTGGAGGACTTGAAAGAGGAAGCAGAAGGTTTATTGATAAATGCAGATCAGGGAAGAATTTTAAGGGAAGGGATACGTACTGTAATTGTCGGAAAACCAAATGCCGGGAAATCTTCACTTTTAAATACGCTTGTAGGAGACAGTCGTGCGATTGTTACAGACATTGCAGGAACTACACGGGATATTCTGGAAGAACAAATACAGCTTGGGGGACTGTCTCTGAATATTGTGGATACAGCGGGTATCCGGTATACGGAGGATGTTGTGGAAAGAATCGGTGTAGATAGAGCAAAGGAATCTCTCAGGAACGCGGATTTGATCCTGTATGTGGTTGACAGCTCTACAGATCTGGATGAAAATGATGAACAGATTATTTCTATGCTGAAGGATCAGAATGCGATTATTCTTTTGAATAAAATAGATCTTCCTCCGGTCACAGAAGCAGATATGGTTCAGAAAAGGCTCCAAAAACCGATTGCCCGCATTTCGGCAAAAGAAGAAACAGGGATTGATGAATTTACCGGAATTTTAGAGGAAATGTTTTTGTCCGGAAGGATTTCTTTTAATGATGAAGTATATTTGACCAGTATACGTCATAAGGCTGCTATGCAGGAAGCAGCAAAAAGCCTTGAAAGGGTGCTGGAGAGTATTTCTGCAGGAATGCCCGAAGACTTTTTTTCTATTGATCTGATGGATGCCTATGAGTCGCTTGGAAATATTTTAGGCGAGTCGGTCGGAGAGGATTTAGTCAATGAGATTTTCAGCAAGTTTTGTACAGGAAAGTAAGGAGAAGAAAAATGCCGTTTTTGGAAGAATATGTGGATGTGGTGGTGGTTGGTGCCGGTCATGCCGGATGTGAAGCGGCGCTTGCCTGTGCCAGACTTGGATTGGAAACGATTGTGTTTACAGTCAGTGTGGACAGTATTGCGCTTATGCCTTGTAATCCGAATATTGGAGGAAGCTCTAAGGGGCATCTGGTCAGAGAACTGGATGCGCTGGGCGGAGAGATGGGAAAGGTAATAGACAGAACCTTTATACAGTCAAAAATGCTGAATGTGTCAAAGGGTCCGGCTGTCCATTCTCTTCGTGCCCAGGCAGATAAGGCAGAATACAGCCGTGCTATGAGAAAAGTGCTGGAAAATACAGATCATCTTCAGATTGTACAGGCTGAGGTCACGGAAATATTGGCGGAAAAGGGAAAGGTAACCGGAGTCCGCACTTATTCCGGCGCTGTTTATCATGCAAAGGCGGTTGTTCTTTGTACCGGAACATATTTGAGGGCCAGATGTATCTATGGAAATGTAAGTAATTATACAGGACCGAATGGTCTTCAGGCTGCCAATCATTTGACAGATTCCTTAAAAAAGATAGGGATTGAAATGTATCGGTTCAAGACAGGAACGCCTGCCAGAGTTGACAGACGTTCGATTGATTTCAGTAAAATGGAAGAGCAGTTTGGAGATGAGACAGTTGTTCCTTTTTCATTTACAACAGATCCTGAGACAGTACAGATTGAACAGGCATCCTGCTGGCTGACTTATACAAATGAAAAGACTCATGAGATCATCCGGGCAAATTTGGATCGTTCCCCTCTCTTTTCAGGAGCTATAGAAGGAACAGGCCCCAGATATTGCCCGTCTATTGAAGATAAGGTAGTGAAGTTTGCGGATAAAAACCGTCATCAGGTATTTTTGGAGCCGGAAGGGCTTCATACAAATGAAATGTATGTGGGAGGAATGTCCAGTTCTCTTCCGGAGGATGTTCAGCATGAAATGTATCATTCGGTTCCGGGGCTGGAGCATGCAAGGATTGTCCGGAATGCTTATGCGATTGAGTATGACTGTATTAATCCTCAGCAGCTATACCCTACTTTGGAATTTAAAAATTTGAAGGGACTGTTCAGCGGGGGGCAGTTTAACGGAAGTTCAGGATATGAAGAGGCCGCCAGCCAGGGACTTGTGGCGGGAATTAATGCGGCAATGGAAATATTAGGAAAAGAGCAGATTGTCATCGATCGTTCCCAGGGATATATAGGAGTGCTTATTGATGATCTTGTGACAAAGGAAAATCATGAGCCGTATCGTATGATGACATCCAGATCAGAATACCGTCTTCTTCTCCGTCAGGATAATGCGGATCAAAGACTGACGCCTATTGGTTATCAGATAGGATTGATCCCGGAAGAGCGTTACCGGAAGCTTTTGAAAAAGACAGAATTGATTCAAAAGGAAAAGGAGCGTCTGGAAAAGGTGATGGTTGGGGCGTCAAAGGAGGTACAGGAGGTTTTAGAAAATTACGGAAGCGCTGGGCTTAAAACCGCAGCTTCTCTTGCGGAAATTTTAAGACGGCCGGAGATGAAATATGAATATTTGGAATCGATTGATCCGGAAAGACCGGCCCTCCCGCCGGAAGTAACAGAACAGGTAGAAATTGATATTAAATATGATGGATATATTAAACGTCAGTTAAAACAGGTAGAGCAGTTTAAGAGGCTGGAAGCAAAAAAAATACCAGGGGATTTAAATTATGATGAAATTCAGAGCCTTCGGATAGAAGCAGTACAAAAATTAAAATTATGTAAACCTATATCTATCGGACAGGCATCCAGAATTTCCGGCGTATCTCCTGCGGATATTTCTGTGCTTCTTGTTTATCTTGAGCAGAAGAAATATCAGAAAAATATGGAAGAATAAGTA